>JAZOQD010000154.1:0-3537 GCA_045655925.1 Acutalibacteraceae bacterium
CGCTTTGGAAACCTTGTCGGCTCGGGAGTTCCCGTTAAAGAGGCTTTGGAAAGGGTTGGAACGGTAGAAGGGTATTATGCCGCTGCCATTGCTAAAAAGCTTGCCGATAAATATGAAATCAGTATGCCGATTATTGAGCAATGCTATAATATTCTTTATAACGGAACAACTCCTAAAAATGCGCTCACAAGTTTAATGACAAGACCGGGCACAACTGAGGAAGAAGCCTGGGATTAAAATTTACAAAAAGACACCGCAATTGCGGTGGCTTTGATTTTTGAATAAATCTCACTTTTTAGATAACAATAGTTACAAATAAAAAAGGAGATTTTAAAAATGAAAAAGACAAGTATTTTTATTGCCTGCGCTTTATCGGTTCTTATGCTTTTACAACTAAGTGGTTGCAAAATGAGAGATAAGGATGGAGAGGCTTCATCTAACGATTCGGGTATGGTTGGTTCAGCAAAGCTGAAAGACGGGGAATATAAGGCGTCTGCCGATACCTATGACGATAGCGGCTATAAGGCCACCGTTAAGGTTGTAGTTAAGGATGGCGCGGTTTACTCCATTGACTGCGATGCCGAGCATAAGGACGAGGGCACAAAGAAAAGTATTTCGGAAAGCGGGAAATATGGAATGAAGGCAGGCGGCGCTCAACATGAATGGCACGAGGAGATTGCATATTTCGAAAAATATGCAACCGAAAACGGTGTTTCAAGTATTACCCTCAATAAAGACGGCAAGACCGATGTTATTACAGGTTGCACCATAGCGGTAGGGGAATATGTTGACCTCATAAACGAAGCATTAGAAAAAGCGGAAGATTGACCGAGTAATCGGTCACTTCCGCTTTATTTCGGGAATATTATCAGAATTATCAATTATAAGGTTATCTGTTGTTGAAAGAGAACCATCCTTTTTCAAGAATACTGCTTCTGCATCATATTGCTTTAAAAGCTGTTTGCTTTGCTCAATACCTAGGACAAGGCAGGCGGTTGAAAGCCCGTCAGCAATTGCAGATTCCTTTGCAATTATGGTTACAGAAGCCAATTCGTTATTAACGGGGTAGCCGGTTTTTGAATCTAAAATATGATGGTATATCTCATTTTCATATTCAAAATATCTTTCATAAATGCCTGAAGTAACTGCGGTCATATCAGAGATGGTCACTCTTGCTGAAAGTTCACCCGTCTGTTTAAACGGAGTTTGAATACCTACCGAATAGCCTTTGCCGTTGTTATCACCCATAACAACTATATTTCCACCAAGGTTAATAACTGCGTTTTTAACGCCTGCATTCTTAAGATGCTCTTTAACCTTATCGGCTATATAGCCCTTTGCAATTCCGCCGAGGTCAATTTTGCAGTTGTTTTTAAGCTGAACCTCATTATTGTTTATTGAGATATTATTAAAATCAACTGATTTTAGTGCGGCTTCTATATCCTCAGGTTTTGGCGGTTCGGTTGCCTTAGTTATATTCCAAAGCTCTACCAAAGGCAAAATACTTATATCAAAAGCGCCGTTTGATTTTTCTGAGATTGAGAGCGCTTTTTTTAAAAGAGTAGCAGTATCGCCTGATACGGTGGTTGCTAAATTATTATTCAGTTTATAAACATCGCTGTCCTTATTATTGCGGTCAAAAAGCTTTTCATATTCTTTTATAAGCCGCATTGTGCTATCTAAATCTTCTTGCTTGCCGTCATAAAGAGTAACGGTAACAACCGTTGTCATCATAACCTGCGTTGAAGAAAGAGGAGCATTCCTTTTATTGCAGCCGCAAAGAGAAAGAGTCAGCGCCAAAGCAACAAACAGTAAAAATATCCTTTTCATTATATCACCCAAATCATTTTTGACTGACTATACATTTATTAAACAATATAAATTCTCATTAGTCAAGGCAAAGCTATAGACTTGTAAAGTTATAAAAGGTTTGATATACTTAGTTTGTGCTATAGGAAGGGAAGTGGCGTTATGATAAAAAAGGCTGATATTATTTTAGCAGCGGTGATTGTTGTTTTATCGGTAGTATTTATTTTTGTGTTTGCCGCTTCAACTCCTGTAGGAAACAAGGTGGTCATAACCTTGGATAACGAAGTATATGGCGAGTATCCGTTATTAACCGATAATGAAATAGAGGTTAAAACAGAGTCGGGCTTTAATACTGTTGTTATAAAAGAGGGTTCGGTTTTCGTTTTATCGGCTGATTGCCCCGATAAATATTGTGTTAAGCATAAAAAAATTTCCAATGTTGGTGAAACGGTTGTTTGCTTACCCCATAAATTAGTTATTGAAGTAAGGGGTGGTAAGAATGGCTAAGAAAGCGGCATATTACGGAGTTATTTTAGCATTGGCTATGATATGCTCGTATATTGAAATGCTCATTCCGTTAAACATCGGAATACCGGGGGCAAAATTAGGCCTTGCCAATATTGCGGCGCTTTACATTATATATAAAAACGGATATCTGCCGGCACTTGCTATTAACACCTCGAGAATACTTTTAACGACTCTGTTGTTTGGAAATGTTATGACCTTCTTTTATTCACT
The DNA here is from genome assembly GCA_045655925.1 of Acutalibacteraceae bacterium. Classification (GTDB taxonomy): domain Bacteria; phylum Bacillota; class Clostridia; order Oscillospirales; family Acutalibacteraceae; genus UMGS172. Next base: position 2,548 of record JAZOQD010000154.1, read on the forward strand.
AGTAGGCGGAACGCTTGCAGTTACTGTTATGTTCTTGATTTCTAAGTCAAAGTGGTTTTCGCCGGTAGGGAGCAGCATCGCAGGTGCAGTGTTCCACAACCTGGGCCAAATATTAGTTGCCGTTTTTGTTATAGGCTCAAAGGCGGTGCTTTATCTTATCCCTATGATGACTCTTGTTGCGGTTATAACGGGACTTCTTATCGGCATTGCTGCATGCTATCTTTTAAAGAGAATTAAAATTGCTTCAGTTTAATATTTATTGTTTCTTTATCCGCTATCTTGGGCAAACTCAAGGTGGCGGATTTTTTTTGAAAAAATTTTAAAATTTAAAATCTGGAAAAATTTTTCAAAAAATATTTTCCAGGGTATTGACAACTTGACTGCTCCGTTGTATAATTTTATACTGCTTAATCATGGGTTCATATGCACCTATTGCGCTTTTAATCGCGTAAAATGATGCTATGAAACCGTTGATTTGAGTGGGATTTTAACACCCTTTTACTAAAGTAAAAGATTGTTAAAAAAACCCCTCAAACCGCAGACTGAGTGAATGCTCAAACTAATAAGGAGTGATTAAAGCCCATGGCTCAGACGGTGAATGTTAAACCCGTAAAATTCGGCAACAACGAGAGAATGACCTTCTCGAAAATCAATGAAGTAATTGATATGCCGAACCTCATCGAAATCCAGAAGGATTCGTATGAGTGGTTTTTAAACCAAGGCCTTAAGGAAGTCTTTGAGGATATGTCATCCATTCAGGATTACACCGGTAATCTTGTGTTGGACTTTATTGACTATCGTCTTGACGACAAGCCGAAGTATACCGTAAAAGAGTGTAAGGAGAGAGATGCAACATATGCTGCACCTCTTAGAGTTCTTGCGCGTTTACAGAATCTTGAAACAGGTGAAATCAAAGAAAACGAAGTGTTTATGGGAGATTTCCCGCTTATGACCGAATCAGGCACTTTTGTTATCAACGGTGCTGAAAGT
>JAZOQD010000155.1:0-12405 GCA_045655925.1 Acutalibacteraceae bacterium
ATATCGATGTTGCAAATGAGATAGGCGAAAACATTCCTATTGAGGTTGCAAATGACGGAGATGTTACTGCCTTGGCAGGCGCTATGGACCTTAATGATAATTCGGTTCTTGGTATTGCAATGGGCACTAGCGAGGCCGGCGGTTATGTTGACCCCGAGGGAAATATTACAGGTTGGCTTAATGAACTTGCTTTTGTGCCTGTTGATTTTAATGAAAATGCAATGGTTGATGAATGGTCGGGTGACTATGGTTGCGGTGTTAAATATTTTTCTCAGGACTCTGTTATCAAACTTGCACCGTTCGCAGACATTAAATTAGATGAAGCGCTCTCTCCTGCCGAAAAATTAAAAGTAGTTCAAGGCCTTATGAACGAAAATCGTGAAAACGCCGCAGATATTTATGACACAATCGGTGCTTACTTCGGCTACTCTATCGCCTATTACGCCGAATTTTACGATATAAAGCATGTTCTTATTATGGGCAGAGTTACATCAGGTCAAGGCGGTGTTATCATCTTAGAACGCGCTAAAGAGGTTTTAGAAAAAGAATTCCCCGAGCTATCAAATAAAATTCAACTCCATATCCCCGATGAAAATTCGAGAAGAGTCGGTCAATCGGTTGCCGCGGCAAGCTTGCCGAAAATCTAATACACATCCTTTTAAAAGAAAAGCACATCTGCATTTTGCAGATGCGCTTTTCTTAAATTTAGTCAAGTGTTAAAACAACCTTGCCAACATTTTCTCCTCTATAAAGAACATCGTGTGCAGCTTCAGCCTCGGTAATATGGAAGGTTTTATAAATTGTTGGCTTAACCTCGCCCGAAGAAACCTTAGGCCAGATATCGCGAACCAAGTCAGCCAAAATCTGAGCCTTAACCTCAGGCTTACGCGAACGCAGGGTGCTACCGATAATGCGGACATTACGAACAAATACATTGCGGAGGTCAACCTCAGTCAAATCACCCGCTAAGGTGGCAATCATAATCCACCTTGCGCCATGCTCCAAATAAGGCAGACATTTGCCCATAATCTCGCCGCCCAAGCAGTCAATAGCAACAGTTACGGGATGACCCTCATCGAGCTGCTGCTTCAAAACATCAACGACGTTTTCCTTATTAGTATTAACAACAATATCAGCGTTAAGATGCTTAATCGATGCGGCTAATTCATCAGAAAGAACGGTTGTGATAACTCTGATACCAAAAGCCTTTGCCATAGGGATAATAACACTCGCAAGACCGCTTGCACCTGCGTTCATAAGAAGCGTGTCGCCCTCTTTGATTTTGCCCTCAATAAAAAGGTTAAGATATGCGGTTGCAAAAGCCTCGGGCATTGCGGCCGCCTCAACCATTGAACAATTTTCAGGAATAGGCATAAGCATATCATACTTAACGGTTACATATTCAGCATAACCTCCGCCACCCAAAAGTGCGCAAACCTTATCGCCTAATTTCCAATTGGATTTTTCAGCGGCTTCTTTGCCGATTTTAACAATCTCGCCCGAGATTTCAAGGCCCATCCATTCAGGGCAACCGGGAGGAGGCGGATAATTACCCTCTCTCTGCATAAGGTCTGCTCTGTTTAATGCGGCACATTCGATTTTTACAAGAACTTCCTCATCCTTCATAACGGGGTCAGGAACTTCTGACCAGGTAAGGCTTCTATCTTTCTCTACTAATATTGCTTTCATAATTTTCTCCTTTAAAACTTACAGCATTTTTTAAGTAATTTAAACAACGTTAATTCGTGGTCATAGGAATATTTATTTTGGGCAATACCGAGCGCCATATCGGCAAACTCACTCATCATAATATTATAACGGTCAAAGGGCTCTTCATCATAGGTTTTACCGCAGTCAAGCCAGATATATTTTGCATTATCTCTATAGGTTTCTTTGATACCTGTTGAAATAACCGAATCAGGTCCGCCGATGATTTTTTTCTCAAAAGGCTTTAATTCAATCGTTGCTTTTTCTCCCGAAATTATTAACTGGCGGCGGTCAAATCCGTTAACCTCAGATGCAAAGGATTTTGCAAAGGAAACGCCCTCTTTATATTTCATAACAACAAAGCCGTAATCCTCTGCCCCCTCTAATCCATCGCCACCAGAGCAACAGTTATAAGAGATAATATCCTCAGGTTCGCCTTTAAACAAGAGAATCAAGTCAATAAGATGACAACCTAAGAAAAACATCATTCCACCGGGAAACTGAGATAGCCATTCGCGCTTTTCAAATGGGTGGCAAACGCTCATCTGCGCCTCAACGCTTAAAACCTTGCCGAATTTGCCTTCCTTAACCTCTTGCAAATATCTTCTGACCGCAGGGTTATAGCGATACATATATCCCATCTGAAGCGGAACATTGTTTGATTTGGCTGCATTAACGAGTTCGCAGAAGGAATCAAAGTTAGGCGCACCGGGTTTATCAAGATGAACCGGCAACCCTAAATCAACAGCTCGTTTTGCCCAATATGTAGAACTAAGCTCATCAGTTTCAATGCATACGGCATCAACGTCCTTAAGCTTTAAAATTTCCTCAGCATCAAACTGCGGTAAATCAATATAATCTTTAGTTTTTAAACGCTCTTTAAAAGCCTCATTGGGTTCTGCAACACCGATAATCTCATATCTATCAGGAAGAGATTTCAAAGAACGGATAGTGCAAGCGGCATGGTCATGGCCTGTGCCAATCTGAATTACTCTGACTTTTTTCATAATATCACCTTAATTCCACTTAAACAAAACGCCTACGGGGAAGTTTTTATCGGTAACAAGTCTTTTATAAACCTCAGGGGCATCCTCAGGCTTATGAACCTCAGAAATAAGCTGCTTGTAGTCAATTCTCTTGGCCTTGAGTAATTTTAAAATTGCAGCGATATCATCGTTTTCTGCCCAGAAGCCAGGTCTTGATTCAAATACCGGTCTGGCATGAGTATGTGCGCCAACAATAGTAATGCCGGGGTAATGAACTTTTCTATAATAATCAATGGTGAAATCAGAATCTCTAGTGCAACCTAAAAGCGCAATTCTGCCGAAGGGTTTTACGCAGTCAAGCACCTGGTCAAGCGCCTTGCCGAAACCGCTAACCTCAATAGCGGTTTCAACACCGCCGTTAGTCAGTTGCTTGACGGTTTTAGCAAAGTTTTCATCATTAGGGTCAAGCGCATAATCAGCACCCATTTTAAGAGCATATTCTCTACGCTCTTTAACAGGGTCAACAGCAATAATCGGGCAAGCGCCTGCGGCTTTACCGAGCATAACCGAGAAAATACCAAGAACGCCAAGACCCATAACTATAAGCGATTCGCCCATTTCGAGACGAACCTTTCTGATAGCACCTAGCGAGAAATTAGAGATAAGAGCAAAAGCCGCCTCATCAAAATCAACACCATCGGGAATTTTAACAACATTACGGCAAGAGGTTGTATAGTATTCGGCATGACTTCCCCAACGGATAACAACTCTATCGCCAACCTTAACATTCTTAACGCCCTCGCCTATTTTATAGACGATACCTGTTCCGCTATAGCCTGAATATCTTGGAAAAAGCGGAGCGTTGGGGTCAAAAGCAGTTGCGGCATTAACATTGGGGTCTCCCGAAATGTTTGCTCGCTCGGTTCCACTACTGATAGCAGTATATTCGTATTTTACTGTGACCTCCATAGGATTCGGCTCACGGCAGGAAAACGGAACAACCTCAGCCTTATTAAAGTCTGTAAACGCTATTCTTCTAGTTTCAATCATAATAATTCTCCTTATAAAGAAATTATCTTATACTCTGATTATAACTAATTGACGGAGGCGTTTCAATATGTTATACTACTAATTATAAGCACAATTCTACTGTGGGAGGAATTTTGATGGATAAGTATATAACCGAATTTAAGATAAGAAAATTCAGCCATCAAAAGCAGTTTCCGAAGGTCATCGGCAAGATGTATCACTTTTATTACCCCTGCATTGGATACATTTTAAACGGCAGCGTAGAAATTTTTTTTAAAGGTATAAAATACGAAGCCAAAAAAGGTGACCTTATCTATATTTCTAACGGAATAAAATACTATTCGGTATGGAGTGGAAACCCTGATATTGATTGGTTATCTATCGATTTCAAGTTCTCAAATCCTCTGCAATCGGAATACTATGGACTGCAGATAATTAAGGACTACGACGGCGTTCTTTTTCATAAGATTTACAATGAGTTTAACAGCGGTAATCAGTTATCTGCAATGTCACTTTTCTATTCCCTGCTTGATGATGTTTATAAAAAAATGGAAACCAAACCAAAAGAAAACTCTTCATCTCCTGTTGTTAAAGCGATTGAGTATCTTGAAAAAAATTATACCGCGCCGATAAAAATTGAAAAGCTTGCCTCCCTCTGCGGCTTCAGCGAATCAAGGTTTTACGCTTTATTCAAACTGACAACCGGTCTTTCACCTATTCAATATAAAAACTATCTTATGGTGCAAAATGCAACCATTTTACTGACAAAAACAGATATGTCGGTTTCGGATATTGCGGAGCAAATGGGTTGTTCCTCCGCCAATTACTTTACAAGAGTTTTTAAATCGGTCACAGGTAAAAGTCCAATATCCTTTAAAAATTGATTTTAGGAGTCATTATGAAGCATTTAAAACGCATTATTTCAATTTTTCTTGTTCTATTGTTTATCTTTGGTTGCGGTTGCAGGCAAACTGAGCCTATTGATTCAAGCGGAAAGCTTACTGTTTATTTCTTTGATGTTGGTCAGGCAGATTCTTCTTTGCTCATCTTCCCTGACGGGCTTACCGTTTTAATTGACTGCGGTAATAAGGCAGACGGCCCACTGATAGCCGATTTCTTAAAATCTCACGGTATTAAATCACTCGATTATTTTATTGCAACTCATCCGCACGAGGACCATATTGGCGGAATGGAGGACATATTCCTAACAACTGATATTAAAAATATTTGCGCTCCAGACTTTAACGGAAACGAGCCTAAAAGCAAATACCAGAACTCTTTAATGGAAAACATTGAGGCAGAAAAAGCAAACCTTATGCTTTTAAATGAAAACACAAATATTATCAGCAAAGAGAATTATAATATAAAAACTCTCTCGCCGGCTAAAAGCTCAATTTACAGTGATATTAATGATTATTCTCTTTGCCTGCTTATTAACTGTTATACAAACACCTTACTTTTCACAGGCGATGCTGAGGAACCTGCAGAAAGAGATATGCTAACACTTCCTCTTAACCTTGATGCTGACATTCTAAAGGTCGGGCACCACGGCAGTCAGGATTCTTCAAAGCAGGAGTTTCTAGCGATAGTTACACCTAAGGTTTCGATTATCTCAAGCGGAATCGGTAATTCTTACGGCCACCCCAGAGATGAAGTTTTGAAAAGGCTTGAAAGCATAGGTTCAGAAATTTACAGAACCGATACCGTTGGAACTGTTGTTGCAAAATGCTATGAGGACGGCTTTAACATAGAAACCGATAAGACAATTTGCCTTGACGGCGACAGATAGTTTTTAGGAGCAAAATTATGATTAAAACCAATAATTTACATCTAAATAATAAAGACGGTGTTTTATATTTTACCTTTCCGTCATTAGAGCTCCCGGGCATTAAGCATGGATTTTCAACCAAAATCGGCGGCGTTAGTGAGGGCATATTTGAGAGTATGAACCTCTCTTTCTCCCGCGGCGATGACGATGATAAAGTTTTAGAAAATTATAAAAGAATCTGCTCAGCAATTGGAACAGATTACAGAAAATGCGTCCTTTCAAAGCAAACTCATACAACAAATATCCGCTTTGTCACAAAAGACGATGCCGGCAAAGGAATAATGACCGAACGCGATTATGATGATGTTGACGGACTTATAACCAATGTTCCCGGTTTAACCTTAGTAACTCAGTTTGCTGACTGCGTAGGACTGCTGTTTTATGACCCTATAAAAAAGGTTGTAGCCGCTTCACACGCAGGCTGGCGCGGAACGGTTGGAATGATTGGAAAGAAAACAGTCGATAAAATGACTGAGGCTTTCGGTTGCAATCCAAAAGACATTAAGGCGGCCATCTGCCCATCAATTGGGCCTTGTTGCTTTGAGGTTGACGCTCCTGTTTATGAAGAATTTTTGAAACTGCCATTTAAAGACAAAGACTCTTTTATTAAGGAAGATGGCGGAGGAAAATACCATATAAACCTATGGGAAGTGAATCTTAAAACTTTAATTTTGGCGGGATTAAATGAAGAAAATATAACTATTACCGATGTTTGCACAAAATGCAACCACAAATATCTGTTTTCTCATAGACAAACCCAGGGAAAGCGCGGTAATTTGGCGGCTTTAATTTGTCTTAGTGAAAGGAACTAAAAAATGACAGGACTAACAAAAAGAGCGAGCGGCGTTTTAATGCATATTTCCTCGCTATACGGAGAATACTCAATTGGCAATTTTGGGAAAAGCGCATTTGAATTTGTTGATTTTTTAAAGGACTGCGGATTTTCATATTGGCAGGTTCTCCCCTTTTGCATGACCGATGAATGCAACTCACCTTATAAGTCTTATTCAGCTTTTGGCGGTAATCCTTTCTTTATAGACCCTGAAGCATTATACACTAAAGGCCTCCTGACAAAAGATGAATTGGATTCATTAAAACAAAAAACTCCTTATTCCTGCGAGTTTGAACGCCTCAAGAAAGAACGATTAGCAGTTCTATTAAAAGCATCAAAGAGAGTTGAAAACAAAAAGGAAATAGAGCGTTTTGTTGCTAAAAACAAGTATTTAGAGCAATGCTGTTTATTTATGTCTTTACTGTCTGCCAATAATAACAAAAGTTGGACTAAATGGACTATTGATACACCAGATGATGACATTCTCTTTATGTGGAAATTCATTCAATTTGAGTTTTTCAGAGAATGGAAAGCTATAAAGGAGTATGCCAACAAAAACGGCATTAAAATAATCGGCGATATACCGATTTATGTTTCGTTTGACAGTGCAGATGTTTGGGGCAATAGAGAGCAGTTTTTATTAGACGATGACTACTCCCCATCCTCTGTTGCAGGAGTTCCGCCCGATTATTTTAGTAAAGACGGTCAGCTTTGGGGCAATCCTTTATATAACTGGGAGGTTATGGAAAAAGACGGCTTTAGCTTTTGGAAAGCAAGGCTAAAAATGATGTTTAATCTCTTTGACGGTATTAGGATTGACCATTTCAGAGGCATTGAAAGCTTTTGGAGTGTTCCAAAAGGTGCTAAAACTGCCGCAGAAGGCAAGTGGGTTAAGGGCCCAGGTAAAAAGTTTGTTGATATAGCAAAAAGAGTTGCTAAAGACAAGCTTCTTATTGCCGAAGACCTTGGCGATATAACGCCTGAGGTTCATTCATTAGTTGAGTATAGCGGTTTCCCTGGTATGAGAGTTTTGCAGTTTGGATTTTTATCTGATTCTGACAGCATACATAGACCGCATAATTATCCCGAAAACTGCATTGCTTACACAGGCACCCATGATAATAATACCCTGCTTGGCTATGTTTGGGAGCAGGACAAGTCTATGCGCGATAAAATGCTTGAATATTTTGGTTATACTAATGAAAATTGGGATAACTGCTATGACCACATAATTCGTTTTTTATTTGCAAGTCATGCAAATACAGTTATTCTACCTATTCAAGATTTGTTAAAGTTTGGGTCTGATACAAGACTCAATATTCCGGGTAAGGCTGACGGTAACTGGAGCTACAGAATAACCAAGGAGCAATTAAATAAAATTGATAAAGCGCATTATAAACGCTTGAACAATCTTTATAACAGATAAAAAACTCCCAATGGCTAGGCCATTGGGAGTTTTACTATTTTATTTGATAATTACCGGACAGAACATCAATGCTAAAAGAGATAAACTCTCTAAAACAGTAATGCGGCGTTAAAATACTATCACTTTTTCCCGGCATACCCGAAACAGATACATCAGTAAGGTTCCTTAAAATCATTTTAGACCTGAAAAGATGAAATCCGTTGCTGACAACCACTATGCTCTGTGGCTCGTCCATGAGCTCTAAGGCATACTGAAAGTTTTCTAAGGTTTTTGCCGATTTTTCCTCCATGAGAATTCTTTCTTCCCTGATTCCCATTTTAATAAGCTCACGCTTTATGCAGGAGGCCTCGCTTATTATTTCATCATCTGCTTTTTTGCCTGTTGCAATAGCAATAGTATCAGGATTTTCAATCAGATAATCATAAGCGGCATTTATTCTTCTCTGCAGTATTGCAGAAGGTCTTTCACCTTTTAAGCCGCCGCCTAAAACAACGCAATAATCAGCATTCTTAACCGGCTTTGCGTTCATATCGTTTATTAAAAACCCCAAAAAGACGAAAAGCAATGATAAAAAGATAGCAAACAGTCCGTCAAAAACATAATATGCAGCTTTAATAAGCTTGGGCAAATTATCAGAACGCTTTAACCAGACAATTCCTTTAGGAATAAGCACCGCGCCCATCAACACCCAAACATATATAATATTGATTTTAAGCCCTGCATATATAACGCAAGCAAAAAAATACAAAAAGAATATAATACCTAAAATAACTTCAATCAGATTTATAATTCTATACGTTTTCATACATCACAAAAAAGCCGCCTCTATTTAAGAGGCGGCAAAGGTTAATTATTTTTCTACTGAATCATCATAAGAAAGGTTCGGGAAATATTTGCAGAACTCTTTAAACTCAGCTCTGTAATCGCCTTCCATTTCGCAGAAATGGTGGATATACGGGCCATCAAAAAGTCTATCCTCAACCTTCTTAAGATCTTCAAACTCGCCCCAAATATAAGTGCCATGGGTCTGAGGACCGGGAACAGTTTTGCAAACAAGCGGAAGAACCATATAGTTTCCGCTCTCCTGGTCAATTCTTGCAACAGTATAAGTGCCATCTTTTCCACGGAACCACTCGCGCTGGTTAACAAGACGAGCAGTGCTGTCAATACCGCTCTCAGCCTTAACAGAAAGCGGGAACGGTCCACAGTGCCAGAGAAGCTCTGCATTCTTATTCTCGGGATGACGAACGGTAAACTCGCCTAAGAACGGAGTCTTCTTACCGAGCGATGCGCTACGGAGAAGAGCCATAGTCATAGCAACATGGATATCGCTTTCGCAAGCAACTATGTAGCCAAGGTCATTAAGAACGCCGTAAACTGCGCAGGGGCAGAATCCATCAAACATCTGCGGGAATGCGGTCCAGCACTCGCCTGACATAACATCGAGGTTGTTTTCCTCAAAGAGCTGCTTAAAGAGGATAACTGCGGCGCCCATCTTATCGAGCTGAACCTCGGTCATCTCATCATATTTATAGTTTTCTTTGAAGAACTTAACAAATTTAGCAATCTCTTCAACCTCAGTTGCAAGAATCTCGTTAAACTTGTTCTGAATAATAGCGTAGTTGAAAGGAATAATGCGGATACCGAACTTCTCCATAAGTTCGCCTTCGTTCCATATAACTGAGAAGAACGGAGCAGGGCGGGTTCCAACCTGACCGATACGAAGACCGGTAAAGTTTTTAACCATGCAGGAAACACGGATAAAGCGAGTGAAGCTCTCATCGAATTCTTCAGAATCATGTTCACAAGAAATGATATGAGAGAAAGGAATATGATATCTCTGCATCTGGCGAGAAAGACCAAAAGAACCACACTGAGAATCGGTAGGACGAACGCCATCAACATAATATTCATCATCTAACGGAGCCCAGATACAAACAGGCTTGCCAACTGCTTTTGCAAGATCAGCAGCGGCTTCCTCATTACCGAAGTTACAGTTGATAATTAAAACAGCATCAACACCCTCTGCCTTAAAACGCTCAGCAGCAGCGGCAGCAGAAGCATCATCGAAAATAAGATCGTTAATTCCGAGACCCTCGGTATCAACGAATGTTACATTTTCGTTAGAATATTTGTCTTTAATGTAGTTTACGAATCTGTGTCCTCTTTCCTCAGCTGAAACCCAGGTAAGAAAAGTTTTTGCAGGACGGTTGGTTGTGTTACGGCGAAGCGGACACAAACCGATTTTTACATTGTAATTTAACATAGTTAACACCTCATAAGATAATATGATTGCTATAAGACATTATCCGCTAAAACGCGGCAAAATGCAATAGATATTTGCAAAATTTATGAACTTTTTTAAACTTATTCTGCTGAATCAAAATTTCCAAGTTCATTTTTAGACAAAGCCTTGAGGTATGCATTGATAAAACCGTCAAGTTCACCATCCATTACAGAGCCAACATTACCGCTTTCAAAACCGGTTCTATGGTCTTTAACAAGAGTATAAGGCATAAAAACATAAGACCTAATCTGAGAACCCCAGGCTATTTCTTTTTGAACACCTTTAATATCTTCAATCTTTTCAAGATGCTCGCGCTCTTTAATTTCGATAAGCTTTGAACGGAGCATTGTCATAGCAACTGCCTTGTTCTGCAACTGACTACGCTCATTCTGACAAGCAACAACAATACCCGTCGGCAAGTGGGTAATTCTGATGGCGGATTCGGTTTTATTAACGTGCTGACCGCCGGCACCGCTCGAGCGGTAGGTATCGACCTTTATATCCTCATCTCTAATTTCAACACTTGTATCATCGGAAATCTCAGGCATAACCTCTAACGAAGCAAACGAAGTATGCCTTCTTCCAGAGCTGTCAAACGGCGAACAACGGACTAATCGATGAACCCCGTTTTCGCCCTTTAAATAACCGTAAGCATTCTCGCCATTTACCATTAAAACGGCACTCTTAAGACCTGCCTCATCTCCATCGAGGAAGTCAACCATATTGACCTTGAAGCCGCGCTTCTCAGCCCAATGAGAATACATTCTGACAAGCATCTGGTTCCAGTCCTGCGCCTCGGTTCCGCCCGCGCCTGCGTGGAAGGTCAAGATAGCATTATTAGCATCATAATCACCGGTAAGCAGAGTTGAAAGGCGCTGCTCCTCAAGGCTTTCTATAACCTCATTAACCGCCGCTACAACCTCATCGAGCAGGGATAAATCTCCCTCCTCATCGGCCATTTCAATAAGAACGAGCGCATCATCATAATTACTGCAAAGGCGCTCATATTTTTCAACCTTTTCTTTAAGACGGCTTGTTCTCTGCTGTATTTCCTGAGCCTTTTCAATATTATCCCAGAAATTAGGGGCAGAAGCCTGAATTTCAAGGCTTTCAACCTCTTTTTTTAAATATTCAAGGCCTAAGGCTTCGCCGAGGTCCTTAATATCCTTATCAAGACCTGAAAGCCTGATTTTTTGTTCTTCAAACTGAAGCATATTTTACTCCTTAAAATTTATTATGCTTTTATAACTGCAAAAGCGCGCCAATTTTCGCTTTCCATTTCTTCGATTATTTTGAAACCAAATTTATTGAACGCATTTTTCACATCCTCTTCCCTTATATCAATAATTCCTGAGCAAAGGAATACTGTTTCGGGCTTCATAAACTGTTCAACAGTTTCTAACAGAGAAATAATAACATCAGCAACGATATTAGCGCATATAACATCATATTTCCCACTGATTTCTTCCAAAAGGTCACCCTTTTTGAAGTTAACAATATTTTGAACATTGTTTATCTCAGCATTTTCATTTGAAACCTTAACTGCTACGGGATCAATATCAACACCGTCAACCTTTTTTGCACCAAGCAATGCCGCGGCAATGCTTAAAATTCCGCTGCCGCTACCAATATCAAGCAGATCGCAGTTTTCTTTAACATATTTTTCAACCAAAGAAAGACACATTCTTGTGGTTGCATGAGTTCCTGTTCCAAAAGCGGCACCGGGGTCAATACTCAAAACAACCCTATTGGATTTATTATCATATTCCTCCCAAGATGGTCTGATAACTAATTTTTCGCCGATTTCGGTAACCTTGAAAAACTTTTTCCAGTTATCTGCCCAAGCCGCATCATTAACATTATCAGTTTCTATCTGAGATTTAATTCCAACCGCCGCATAACGCTCTTTTAAATACTCGGCCGCTTCAAATGGATTCTCCTCATTGCTGATATAAATATGAATTATTGATATAGTTCTGTCCTTCTTAATCAAATCTTCATCTATAAGATCAATATGCGCAATTTCTCTTGCATCCTTTTCAAGCTCAGAATAATCTTCAACATATATACCATAAGGAACTACCATATTAGCAATAGCTTCCGCTTCCTCGGTTCTGTCAAGCGGAACTGTTATTTTAATTTCTGTCCATTCCAATGCCAATCCCTCCAATTTATATTATTTTAGCAAAATTCTTTGCATAAATAAACAGAAATTTTGATGAAATTTAAAATAATTGATTTTTATAATCGTTTAATGTATAATAATTGAAAATAAAAGTATTTTATTCGCAATGGGAGTGTTAAGCTTAT
>JAZOQD010000156.1:0-9777 GCA_045655925.1 Acutalibacteraceae bacterium
GAAACTGTTGATACCTGCGTCGGCAGAGTTGTTGATGCAACACTTTCTATGGACGGCGTTGTTCTTATAACCGCTGACCACGGAAATGCAGATAGAATGGTAGATACTGATGGTTCTCCCTTCACTGCTCATACAACTAACCCAGTCCCTTTCTCAGTTGTTGGATACGATTGTGAACTCCGCGAAGGCGGTAAGCTTTGCGACATTTCTCCGACAATTTTAAAAATCTTAAATCTCGAAAAACCTGTAGAGATGGATGGAGAAAGCCTTATAAAATAATTAAAAGCCCTGCTTTTAAGCAGGGCTTTTCTTTTTACTTTAAATTGTCTAACATTATTTCTCTGGCTAACTCGCTTATCTCATGAGTTGCTTTATCTTCGAATTCTTGCGGTTCAAACACCTTTAAAATATTTATTTCAATAATGTTTTTGCGGCTATAAACACATTTCCAAAACTTGTTGGTTCCCTTAACAGTCATAACAACAACGGGACAAGGCGCATTTTTTGCGGTATAAAAAACGCCGTCCTTAAATTCTAAAAGTTCTCCAGTTTTACTTCTTGTTCCCTCGGGGTAAACACCGACAGAGGCATAATCGCTTTTAACAAGGTCGGTTGCTCGGCGAATGGTTTTCATCGCATTCCTTGCATTCTCCCTATCAATCGGCATAAAACAAGCAGCATTTAAAAACGCGTTAACAATCGGTATTTTAAAAATTTCAGGTTTAGCAATATAAACAATATTATAATCACTTAGTGCCTTAACACAAACAATTGGGTCAAATCCGGAGATATGATTTGAAACAAGTAAAAAGCGACGACCCCTAGGCAATTTTTCTGCGCCGTTTACCCTAACCTTAACGGCCAATAGATTGAAAACATACTCAACCGTTTTATCAATCCAAAAACGATAAAATTTATATGGCTTCTCATATTGCTTTTTAATGCTGACAAACAAACTGAAAACAACTGTTAAAAAAATATGCAGAATTAAAAAAGCAATAAAAAATGCAACAAACAAAACAATTGGAATATAAAAGTCAGTTGCCGTATTACAGAGATTAAGAGCAATTACAAGAATCACATCTAAAACAACAGAAAAAACGCCATAAAGCTTAATGAACAAGTTCTTTTTCACCACCGTTGATTTTATTAGCAGCAAGTGAGGCAGGAATAACAAAGCGAATGGCTTTTTCAACAATCTCTGCGGTAAACTTTTTCACATTAACAAGCTCACCGTCAATAGATACATCACCTATAGAATCAAACTCAACCTCAACCTTTTTAGCTCTTTTATAATTTATATATTTTTCAATGCGTTTGTCATCCAGATGTTCGCCTTTTTTATAAATGCTAATAAGCTTAATAAAGGTTAGTCTTGACAAAGTGTTAACCTTGCAAACCTCTAAAAGACCATCATCATTTTGCGAACGCGGAGCGCATTTATATGCGCCACCAACATATTTGCCGTTAGCAATAGTTGCAAGAAGCATTTTATTGTTTCCAATAACTTCACTATCAGCCTTAAAACTACAAAATGTTTTCATTGAACGGATAAGAGAGGTTATAATTCCGGTTGTGTAAGCATTTTTTCCGCCTAACAAGAATTTCCTGCGAACCTTAAGCATCGTTTTAAGAACTGCAGTATCAAAGCCGAAATGAACAGCGTTTATTGCATATCTTCCGCATGCTTTGATAAGGTCAACTTTTTTCTCAACACCGTTCACAAGATCTTTAATGCTGAGAAAATCAGATTTTGTGCCATAATATTTAATATAGTCATTACCACTTCCACAGGGGTATGCAGTTACACTTGCGTTTTCAAAGCCGACAACGCCTGAAACAACCTCGTTTAAGGTTCCATCTCCTCCACAAGCATAAAAACGGCACTCATCATTAGTTGCAGATAAAACAGATTTAATATACTCTGTTGCATCGCCCTCATGGTTAGTTACATATATTTCATAATCAATCTTTTCTAAAAGAGAATCAATTTGGGCTTTGATTTCGTTAGTTGAATCATATGCGCCCGCAGCAGGATTTATAATAAAATAATGCTTCATTCATTTCACTCCCATACTCAATAATTTTATTTTAAATAAACTCTTTTGTCAACTGTTTGTTGACTAATATTAAGGTTTTAAGGTATAATTAACAAACCATTAAAGAAAGGATGAGCGCCTTATGAATTTACTCAACGATTATCTTAAAAGCACTTTTGGGACAAAGGTTTATAAGCTGGCGCTCTCTAACGCTGTTACCTGCCCTAACCGTGACGGTAAAATCGGCATTGGCGGTTGTATTTTTTGTTCAAATAAAGGTTCGGGAAATTTTGCTGAAAGCGCTCAGGAGCCTATTGCAGTTCAAATAGAGAAAGCTAAACAAAGGGTTAAAGCAAAAGCAGGCCAAAATGCAAAATATATCGCCTATTTTCAAAGCTTTTCAGCAACCTATGCACCGATTGAAACATTAAAAAAGGCTTTTTTTGAAGCAATATTAAACGAGGATATAGTAGCATTATCAATAGCAACAAGGCCTGACTGCTTAGGTAAAGATGTTTTAGAATTACTAAATGATTTAAACAAGATTAAACCAGTTTGGGTTGAATTAGGGCTTCAGACCTCAAATGAAGCCTCCGCAAAATATATAAGACGCGGTTATGATAATAATGTTTATGAAAGCGCAGTCCTATCCCTTAAATCAATAGGCATTACAGTTATAACGCATATGATAATCGGCTTGCCTAATGAAAGTGAAAGCGATATTATAAAAACCGCAAGATATATTTCTGATAATGGTTCTGACGGGATAAAATTCCATCTGCTTCATATCTTAAAAAACACCGATTTGGAGAGAGAATATAATAGAGGCAAAATCGCGCTTCCCTCATTAGAGGAATATGCCGAAATATTATCAGAATGCATTAAAAACATAAGAGCAGATATGGTAATTCATCGTTTAACGGGTGACGGAGATAAAAAAGAACTTGTTGCACCACTTTGGAGCGCTGACAAGAAAAAGGTTCTAAACTATATAAATAAATATTTTAAAGAAATAAATTTAATTCAAGGAGAATATATAAAATAAACCACCGAGCTTCCTCGGTGGTTTATTTTATAATAATCTTAAACCTTTTGGGTAATGATTTTTTAAAACGCCGCCACTTGCCTTTCCAAAGCCTAAAGGAATACCTTCAGTTTTAACTGCAACATAGCCTTTGAACGAGGCATCACAAGCGATCTCCTCGCCGTGAAGATATTTTTTAATTTCTTCAGAATCGCATTTTATGTCAACCACTCTTTCAGGATTGAACTGCGGCGTATTAAACAACGCGTGCTCCGGCACAAAACGGTCCTTTTTAATAGTTCCTGCAAATATACCGCTTCTTATAATCTGAAATGATGATGACTTAAAAGCAAGCATGGTTATGTAAACCTCATCGCCTTTTATATAAACATTTTGAGGTATATTATCTTTAAAATTCTCTTTGAAAAATTCTGAAAAAATCTTATATTGCTTACATTTTAAATCAGGGATTGCAGTCAATGGAGAAAACATCTCAGAATCCATTTCATTACCGCATTTTCTGAGTACAGCAACAAAATGACCCTCGCCGCCGTCAAAATTGAAAATACGGCGGGTTTTAGCGATATTTTTAGTATTTGGTGCAAACTTTTCGATGCCGTTTTGACCGAATTTATTAGCAATATCGCAAATTTCAAACTCAGAATGCTCTTCTAAAAACTTAGCTATAACCTGTTCATTTTCTTCGGGCGCATAAGTGCAGGTGCTATAAATAAGCTTTCCGCCCTTTTTAACAGTATTGGCAGCGCTATTTAGTATTTCAAGCTGACGCTTTGCGCAAGCAAAAACGTTTTCAAGACTCCAATTCTCTATAGCCGCCGATTCTTTTCTAAACATTCCCTCTCCCGAGCAAGGAGCATCAACTATAACTTTATCAAAAAACTCTTTGAAATTTGAACACAAAACATCAGGTCTTGCCGATGTTACTATAGCGTTTTTAATACCCATTCGCTCTATATTAGAAACTAAAGGCTTAACTCTTGAATATACATATTCATTTGAAATGAGTAGGCCGCTATTCCCAATTTTGCAGGCTGCGGCAGTAGATTTTCCGCCGGGTGCCGCGCATAAATCAAGAACATAATCGCCCTCATTTATTTCTGCGGCTTCAACAACCGATGCCGCCGACGGCTCCTGGATATAAAACGCTCCCGCATGATGAAGCGGATGGTTTCCAAGTCCTTTTATATCGCTCGGGATATAGTATGATGTTTTGCAAAATGCGGTTGGTTCTTTAAAAAACGGTAAAAACTCGTTTAATTTATCAGCATCAGCTTTCAATGTGTTAACTCTGGCAGCACGAAAAATCTCACCCTCTAAGAAAGCAAGATATTGTGAAAAATCCTTTTCTAAAATTGATTCCATTCTTTCTAAAAACTGCTTTGGTAACGACATATTATCCACCTGAATATTTTTTATGAATTTGTTAACAATAATTTTGAAAGCGGGGTGACACTAATGAACGATAAGAATCAGAACAACCAGAACAATAACAATAACAATCAGAATAACAATAACAACAAGAGCAATAACGATAATAGCAACAAGAAAGAAAACAACAACAAGTAATTAAAAATTTCTAAAAAGCTCCATAGCTTAATGCTATGGAGCTTTTTATTCTGCAATTCTTTTAAAGCCCCTGCCCATAACCTCGCCAACCTCGGTTACGGTTATAAAAGCATTTTCATCGCATGTTTTTACAATTGAAAGTATTTTAGATACTTCAGGGGGACGGACAACACAAATAAGCAGATGTTTTTCCGCCTTAGTATAGCCGCCTAACGCTTTAATTTCGGTTACTCCTCTGCCCGATTCGTTTACTAAAACCTCGAGCATCTTTTGATTTTTTTCGGTTATGATGAAGAACATTTTTCCTCTATCCAAGCCGTAAATCATCTTATCAAGGAAAAGAGACATTGTAATAATACAAAGCACCGAATAAAGAGAAATCTCAAAATCATTATAAATAATAGCCGATAAAGCAACTATAGCCGCATCTACAGCTATCATCATAGTTCCAACTGATATATAGCGGCGCTTTTTATGAATAATTTTTGCCAGCATTTCGGTTCCGCCGGTTGTTGCGCCGAACAACATTATAACCGCAAGACCAGCGCCACATGAAACACCTCCCGCCAAAGCCGAAAGAATCATATCAGAGGAAAATGGCGGTAAGATTTTAGCAAAAACGTCAATTAGAATTGATGAAAATACCGTTGTAAAGGTTGTTTTAAGCACAAATTTTAAATCGAAAACAAAAAAACTCAAAACAAGCAACGGAAGATTTAAAAGTATAATATAAAGGCCAACCGGGAACGCATCGAAAAATCGGTTTAAAATAACCGCTAAGCCTGTTGCTCCTCCCGGAGTTATATTGCTCGGCTCAATAAAAACTGCGACTCCGACTGCATATAGTGCGCAACCGAAAAGAATACCGAGCACTTCGGAAATATACTTAAAGAGTTTTGATTTACTCAAATAATCACCCTATAAGAGTTTAACCGAAATACCCTCCCATATTACAGAAAACAATTCATTGAGTCTTTCATTTTCATTTTTAAGATATAAAAAGCCAAATAACGCCTCTAATCCCGTTGCGACATGGTAAACTCCAACAGTTGTGCTCTTTGGAATCTGCCCAACATGGTTATTTCTTCCGCGTTTGAAAACCGTGATTTCATCTTCGGTTAACAACGGTTCAATAAGCGCAAAGGCCTCTGCTTGCGCATTGGCATTTACAAAATCAACCGAGCGCTTATGCAATTCGCCAACCGGACGCTCAATCTCAGCAAGCTTTGTTCTGACTTTTAAACCAAAGACCGCATCGCCGACAAATGCCAGCGTTGACGGACTTAACATCTTGGGATTGTCCATTCAACTCTCCTCGCATTACGGAACATAATCAAACTCGATATCATAAACGCTTACGGTATCGCCTTCTTTAACTCCGGCAGTAACAAGCGCATCTATAATACCGCTCGAATGCAGAACTCTTTGGAAATACTGCAAGGACTCATAATCATCAGGGTCAACCGTTTCAAGTATTTTAAGAAGCCAAGGCGCTTCGATAATATAAACTCCGTCTTCAACGGTAAGAGTAAAGTCACGCGCTTTTTGAACAGTAAAGTCCTCCTGCGCTGCCTCTTCGGGCTCATATTTAACTATAGGAGGCAATCTATCAAGCGCAGTTGCTATATATTTAATAACATCGTTAGTGCCTTCTGCAATAGCCGCCATACACTCGAAGTATTTAAATCCCTTGCTTTCAAAATATTCTCTGACGGTTTTTAAGGTCTCTTCATCGGCAAGGTCACACTTATTGGCAACGATTATCTGTTCGCGTTTTGCAAGTTCCTCGCTGAAATTAACCAATTCAGAGTTTATTTTATTGAAATCATCAATGGGATCTCTTCCCTCACTACCTGCAACATCAATAACATGAACAAGAAGTCTGCAACGCTCAACATGGCGCAAGAATTCGTGACCTAAGCCAACGCCCTCACTCGCACCCTCTATAATACCGGGGATATCCGCCATAACGAAGGATTTACCCTCAAAAGCGGTTACAACACCAAGAGTTGGCACCAAGGTTGTAAAATGATAATTGGCAATCTTAGGCTTAGCCTCGCTCACAACCGAAATAAAGGTTGATTTGCCAACATTAGGAAAGCCGATAAGGCCAACATCGGCAAGCAATTTAAGCTCTAATATAAGGTCAAAAGCTTCGCCGGGAACACCAGATTTTGCAAATTTCGGAACCTGCCTTGTGGGCGTTGCAAAATGGCTGTTTCCCCAACCGCCTTTGCCGCCTTTAGCGATTATTACCGGTTCATCATCAGAAATATCCGCAATAATTCTCCCGGTTTCCTTTTCCTTGATAAGAGTTCCTTTAGGGACCGAAAGAACAAGGTCAGGCGCGGATTTACCGTTGCAACGGTTTGCGCCGCCGGCTTGACCGCTTTCGGCGATATATTTTCTCTTATATCTGAAGTCAGCAAGGGTTGAAAGGTTAGAATCAACCTTGAAAACAATGTTTCCGCCTCTGCCGCCGTCTCCGCCGTCAGGTCCGCCTGCTGCTACATATTTTTCGCGGTGGAAAGAAACCTTGCCGTTTCCGCCATCTCCCGCTTTAACATATATATTTGCGATATCAACAAACATAATATACCTCTCAAATGCCGCTAAAACGGCAACAATTAAACAAGAAAAAACCCGGGTCGAAACCCGGGTCAAATACATTCTTACTGCTCGACAGCGTAGATGCTTACTTTCTTGCGGTCACGACCGTAACGCTCAAACTTAACCTTACCGTCAATCAACGCAAAAAGTGTATCATCCGAACCGATGCCTACATTTTCGCCGGCATGAATATGGGTTCCTCTCTGACGAACGATGATGTTACCTGCGAGAACGAACTGACCGTCTGCACGCTTAACGCCAAGACGCTTAGATTCGCTATCACGACCGTTCTTAGTAGAACCAACACCTTTTTTATGGGCAAAAAGCTGAATATTTACCTTAATCATGGATTTACACCTCCGAAAAAACTTTTAATTGATTTGGATATTGCATCGCAAGCTCGTTCATATGAAGCCTTAGTCCTTTTAAAACATTCTGGCATTCATCCTGCTTGCTACAAAGTTTTATACACATATACCCGTCTTTAACATCTTCCTCTATCTTAGCACCGATAATCTCAGTAATGGTGTTTGCCGCCATAATGGCTGCCGACGAAACCGCCGCGCAAACAATCTTACCCTCACTATCAGATGCAGATACAGAACTATGGCCGGATACTTCATAGCCTGAAAGACTACCGCTATGAACATAAAACTTTACCGAGGTCATAACAAATAAACCTCTTAGCCGATAGAATTGATTTGAACCTTAGTATAAGGCTGTCTGTGACCCATCTTGCGAGCAGAGGACTTCTTGGGCTTGTAAGTGAAAACGGTGATTTTCTTAGCTTTACCGTTCTTAACAACAACACCCTCAACCTTTGCATCAGCAACATAAGGAGCTCCGACTTTGAGCTCACCGTTGTCATCACAAACTGCAATAACCTTATCAAATACTACAGTTTCTTCAGCAGCAACATTAAGCTTCTCAATGTAAATTACATCGCCATTCTTAACGCGATACTGCTTTCCGCCGGTTTCGATAATTGCATACATTTTTCTGGCACCTGCCTTAATTCAAGACTCGCTACGGTAGGCGGAATTGCTTCACTTAATAAATACCTACAATATGCGGCTCTAAAACTATACCACAAATGCCACTACTTGTCAAGCAAAATTTTTCCTTATTTTACTAAGGTTCCGCCGTCTGTTTTCAAGACTAAAAGTATCTTCTCTTCCTCTAGATTTTTAACGTTCATATATACCAAAAGTTCCTCGTTATCAATACCTGTGCAGTTAAATTCGTAGCAATGCTTTTCTTTGTTTCCGTCGGTTGGGATTATTGCCCTTTTCACCGCATTTACTTTAAGCGATTTTGATAATTTTTCGGTAGCATCTGCAACCGAATATGAAGGCGCAACAATAGTTCTGTCATAATGATTTGAGAGGTATCCAGCCGATTCTAAAAGCACAATTTCGCCCGTATCCAGAGCAATACCCACCTTTACTAAATCGGTATAGCAAAGTGTTGTTCCAACCTTAGCGGCAAAATTTATAACGCAAACTCCCTCATCAGAAAAATAATAGGTTGGCTCGAACTTGGTTTCGGTAGCCGTTTGCAAATATTCTTGTCCTAATTCAAGTGCATCTTCATACCTTATTTTATGCTCGGCGATTTCTCTATAAATCCTCATATAAAGAACGTATCCGCCCTTTTTGGTTACAGCAACCGAGGACTCGCCAAAATTAAAGCAAAACGAAGGGATTTTTCCGTTTATATCCTCTGCCCTTTTTATATTCTTAGCATCGGTTTTTAAAACCTCTGCAGCTACAGTTATGGCCTCCTCTAAGGTTATTTCTTGACAATTATCAAGTAAAAGAGAGGTTCCGTTCAACATATGGTCGGAAAACGGTCCGTCATAAATAAGGGTTGGGTAATCACTGAGTAGCTCTTCAAGCTCTAAAAGGTTATCAGAAAAGTTGCCGCTTACGGACTCTACAATATCCTTTGAAAACTCTAAATCCCAGACGCCCTCTTGCTCATAGTCTGCTTTTATATTCTCAACCTTACCGCTCAATGAAGCGGCAGAAACCGCCAAGGTATGAAGATTCGTTCTCTCATCATCGCTGATATTCTGACCTGAAATCACCTTTTTAGAGAGATAAAGAGTATAATCGCCCACCTGCGATAAAAACTTATTAACGTTACTTATTTCTTCGGCAGAGGGCGGGAGTTGCGAAAGCGCATTTTTTGCAACAGTTGATTCTGCAGAAAGCTCTGCAGCTATAACTCCAAACTGCGTTGCAGATGAAGCATAGAGCGATTTTCTTAAAGCAAGGCTAATGTTATATAGGCTTCCGTTAAGTTCACTCAGGTTCATACTATAGCGATACTCGGCATCGGTTTTTAATTTTTTAACCTTACTTTTTTCTATAAAAACAAAGGCGCCCAAAGCAATTATAAGAGCCGTTAAAAAACTTATTACTCTGATTAAATTTCTTCTAGATATAGTCATAAAACCATTCTCCTTTTTTAAAATATTTTATCTCAAAATTTGTTAATTATTTATTTAAACAT
>JAZOQD010000157.1:0-19116 GCA_045655925.1 Acutalibacteraceae bacterium
TTGGAGCGGATTACGAGGCTCGAACTCGCTACCTCCACCTTGGCAAGGTGGCGCTCTACCAGATGAGCTAAATCCGCATAAATGGTGCCTCCGATCGGAATCGAACCAATGACACGGGGATTTTCAGTCCCCTGCTCTACCTACTGAGCTACAGAGGCGTTGGTGGCGACCTGGATGGGGTTCGAACCCACGACCTCTAGCGTGACAGGCTAGCGTTCTAACCAACTGAACTACCAGGCCACCTAATTGGTGGGAACAATAGGGCTCGAACCTATGACCCTCTGCTTGTAAGGCAGATGCTCTCCCAGCTGAGCTATGCTCCCACTTAGTGTGCTGGCACCGAATTACCGGCGACGAATGTTATCTTAACACAAC
Organism: Acutalibacteraceae bacterium; assembly: GCA_045655925.1. Taxonomy (GTDB): domain Bacteria; phylum Bacillota; class Clostridia; order Oscillospirales; family Acutalibacteraceae; genus UMGS172. The sequence goes on from JAZOQD010000157.1 coordinate 376, forward strand.
TACTCCTATTTGTCAACACTTATTTTAATTTTTTCTTCTAAAATTTTTGTTAAATTTTTAGGAGTAAATTTATAGACTTTATTACAGAAATGGCATTTGATTTCTATATCCTCTTTTGCCTCTGCCATTTCCTTTAAATCATCATTTCCAATTGAATAAAGCGCCCTTTCGGTTCTTTCCCTACTGCATTTACATTTATATTCGGTTTTCTCCTCATATAAAACCTCATACTCGAAATTTTTGAGTGCTAAATCCATAATATCCTTAGGAGTTTTGCCGTCTGCCAACATTTTAGTAACAGGCTCTAACTCATTTATTGCGCTCTCAAGGCGGTCAATTTCGCTATCAGTATATCCCGGCAGCATCTGAATAATAAATCCGCCCGCCGCTTTGACAGTTAAATCAGGGTTAACAAGCACGCCCAAAGCGCAAACAGTCGGAGTCTGCTCACTTACGGCATAATAAGAGGTTATATCCTCAGCAATCTCGCCAGTCACAAGCGGAACCTGACCAACATAAGGCTCCTTCATTCCAAGGTCCTTTATAACATATAAAACACCATTACCGACCGCGCCGCCGACATCGAGCTTGCCCTTATTATTAAGCGGTATTTCAACCACAGGGTTCTGCGCATAGCCTCTGACATTGCCGATATAATCCGAAACGGCAACAATATTACCCGCTGGGCCATCACCTGAAATACGAAGAGTTAAAGAGCATTTTTCGTTTTTGAGCATATTACCCATCATTGATGCCGCAGTCAACAATCGACCCAACGCCGCGGTTACAACTGCAGAGGTATTATGGAACTGCTCCGCTTTTGCTACAATATCAGTTGTATCAGCGCATACTGCCATTATAGCGCCATCACTTGTTATACATCTAATCAGATTTCCCATTTATATTTTCCTCGTTACATAGATAATTCTCTGCTCGGTTTCTTTTGGCTCATTCTCGCCGGTTTCGCCTAAAACTGCCAAAACCTCAAGCCCTGATTTTTTTAGCATTTTAGTGAGCGCTTTATCGCTATAGGCGCGCTCCGAAAACTGCTCAGAGCAAATAAAATCGTTTTCGGCTATGGTTTTATTATAGAACTCCAAAGTTATCTCAACAACACCGTTTTTATCGCACAGGGAGTTATTCCAGATACAAACTATATCATCAGCCTCTGCTTTAAAGGTATTGCCCGATAAGACCTCTTTATGCTTATATTCAGTATTGACATCAAAAATAAAAAGCCTTCCCTTTTCCAAGAAAAGTGAAATTCTTTTAAAAGACTCTAAAAGCTCTTTTTCATCGGTAATATGATTTATGCTGTCAAGGCAACAGATAGCACCATCAACCGTGCCGTATAAATCGAGTTCTGCGGCTGACTGGCAAAGCAGCAACGGCGAATTACCGTTATTATAAAACTTTTCCCTCGCTACAGAAAGCATTTCAGGCGACGGGTCAACGCCTATAACATCAATACCTGATTTTAAAAACTGCTCAGAAAAACCGCCTGTTCCACAAGCCATATCAAGCAACAAAGTGGGCAGACGGTCATACTTTTCAAAAAGGTTTAATAAAACATTTGCCCTTGCGGCATAGTCAACATCCGACTGCAGTTTATCATAAAAGGCTGCAAAATTCGAATAACTCATTTTTTCTCTTCTAATCTTTTAAAAACCAACTCATATCCGTCTTTTCCATAGGAAAGCGAGCGGTTAACGCGGCTGATGGTTGCAGTTGATGCACCTGTTTTATCAACAATATCACTATAAACCTTGCCCTCTTTAAGCATCTTTGCAACAACAACACGCTGAGCTATAGACTGCAGTTCCTTAATGGTGCAAACGTCCTCAAAAAAAGCATAACATTCATCAATATTTTCAAGCTGTAAAACCGTGTTGAAGAAGAAATCCATTCCATCACTACGCAACTTTGACATAAGCCACACATCCTTAAAATATAATCTTTGAATACTTTAATATTTTAGCACAATAAATCGTGAAAGTCAAGAGCGGAGAGCATGTAAAAAACACACTCTCCGCTCTAAAATTATTATTCTGCTTCCATAAGGCTTCTGAAATCATCGCCGCTAATCTTTTCGTTTTCAAAAAGAATCTGAGCAACCTTATGAACCTTTTGCATATTATCGTTCAAGATACCCTTTGCCTTATCATACTGACTCATTATAATATCGCGAACCTCGGAATCAATAACCGCCGCCATATTTTCAGAGTAGTTAGGAGTTGAGGAGAAATCTCTGCCTAAGAACACCTCATTATTACCTGTTCCGAGCTTGACAAGACCAACCTTAGCGCTCATACCAAACTTTGTAACCATATTATGAGCCATTTCGGTTGCACGCTCAATATCGTTTGAAGCGCCTGTGCAAATATCGTCCTGAGTAAGCTCCTCTGCGGCACGACCGCCCAACAGTGAGCAAATATCCTCTTCCATCTTAGTCTTACTGATATGGCCTTTATCATCGTCAGGAAGATACATAGTAAAGCCTGCGGCCATACCGCGAGGAATAATAGAAATCTGATGAACGGGGTCCTGAGTCGGCAAGAAGTATGAAACAACTGCGTGGCCTGCCTCATGGTAAGAAGTAATCATCTTATCCTTAGGCTTAATTACGCGGCTCTTCTTCTCTGCGCCCATCATAACCTTAATTGTTGCTTCCTCAATATCCTGCTCAATAATAGCCTTTCTATCCGCTCTTGCGGCAAGAAGTGCAGCTTCGTTAAGAAGGTTTTCAAGGTCTGCACCTGTAAAACCTGAGGTTGACTGTGCAATAGTTTTAAGGTTAACATCGGGGCCCAGAGGCTTTCCTCTTGAATGAACCTTCAAAATCTCTTCTCTGCCCTTAACATCGGGATAGTTAACCATTATTTGTCTATCAAAACGGCCAGGACGGAGCAACGCTCTATCAAGAATATCGGGGCGGTTGGTTGCCGCGATAACGATAACACCCTCGTTAACGCCAAAGCCGTCCATCTCAACGAGCAACTGGTTAAGAGTCTGCTCTCGTTCATCGTGACCGCCGCCTAAGCCTGCGCCTCTTTGACGGCCAACAGCATCAATTTCATCAATAAAAACGATAGCAGGAGCGTTTTTCTTTGCCTGGTCAAAAAGGTCTCTGACACGCGAAGCACCGACACCGACAAACATCTCAACGAAATCGGAACCCGAAATTGAGAAGAACGGAACGCCTGCCTCACCTGCAACGGCTCTGGCCAAGAGAGTTTTACCTGTTCCCGGAGGGCCGACTAGCAAAACACCTTTAGGTATTCTCGCGCCTAACTCGTTAAACTTCTTCGGGTCCTTAAGGAACTGAACGAGCTCTGCCATTTCCTCTTTTTCTTCATCAGCACCTGCAACATCGGCAAAGGTGGTCTTGCGCTTTTCATCATCAGCGCGCTTTATCCTTGCTTTGCCGAAGCTCATAGTTTTATCGCCGCCGGGACCTGCACCCATTTTGCGCATAATAAATATCATCGCAACAATAAGCAGAACGAAGGCAATAATTGTTGGCAGCATACTCATAAACCAAGATGCTTCCGAGCCAGATTCATAGTTATAAACTATTTTATCGGCAGCATTGGGATGCGCATCGTTATACTCTATCAATGCCTCACTGACATCATTATAAAATATACCTGCATCTGCAACGGTAGTTGTAAGCTTCTTACCGTCTGCTCGCATGGTATAGGTTAATTTTCCGCTATATAGATTTAGCTTAAACTCGCTTACCTTACCGGTTCTGACCATCTCAACTATAGAAGAATAATCAACCGTTTCTGCCTCGTTCTTTGTGTAAACGACGCCGGCGATAACCAAAACGAGTATCAACGGTATGCCGACATAAAGCAGAATTTTCTTAAACTTATTCATTACTTGCTCCCTTTCAGAACTTTAAAAATATAAGCAATCTAAAGATTACTCATTACAATAGCATTCCCTTTTTAACACGCCAACATAAGGAAGATTTCTGAATTTTTCATCATAATCCAAACCGTAACCGACAACAAACTCATCGGGAACGATTGAACCGATATAATCCGCAGTAATATCGGCAATTCTTCTTTCAGGCTTATCAAAAAAGGTGCATACTTTAATACTTGCCGGACCTCTTGACTCGAGCATTTGTTTCAAGGTTGATAGTGTTACACCGGAATCGAGAATATCCTCAACAAGAATAACATCGTATCCTTTAATATCGATTCCAAGGTCTTTTATAATGCGAACCTTGCCGCTTGTTCTTGTGCCGCTTCCATAAGAGGAAACAACCATAAAATCAATTTCACAAGGAATTTCAATGGCTCTCATCAAGTCAGCCATAAAAACAACCGAACCCTTTAAAACACTGACAAGAAGAAGCTTCTTGCCCTTATAGTCTTCCGAAATTTGTTTGCCGACTTTTTTGACAAGCTCACTTATCTTATTTTCGTCAAACAGAACCTTTTCAATACATGAATCCATCTCTGTCATTTTTTTACACTCCAACCTTTTCAACAATTAAAACTTTTTTTGTTTGTTCAGTAACCGCTGCTTTTTGCGCTGCCCCGAATCCATAAAGAAGCAAAACACCGCTTTCATCCTCTAAAACCGCAAGATTATCCCTTTTTGCAAGGTCGGTTTTTGCTTCGCAAAACAGTTTTTTAAAAGATTTGGTTACCGTTTTATCAAAAAGTTTTATTTTATCCCCATCTTTTCTGGTTCTTAAAACCAGCTTGCCAACTATTGTATCACAATCAACACAAGATTTTAATAACAAATTGTTAAATTTTAGCCTTTTTTCGTATTCTTCTTTTGAAACGCAGGATAATTTATATCCAAAAGCCTCAAAAGGAAGCTCTACAACGGGAAATTCCAAGACTTGCTCTCTTCTTTTATGAGGTTTTGAAACCTTCAGAATACCATTTTTAACTACTGCTTCATAGCCGCCCTGCAGACTTACCGCAAAGCCGTTTGTTTTAACCGACTCGATTACATGAGTTATATGAAGACTATCTGTTGCAAAAGCAGTTTGCTCCTGAATATAGCTCATGATAACCCTTGAGAGAATAGCAGGATGAAGTTCTTTTATCGCCTCAACCAAAAGTCCTTTTTCAATTCTTGCTATTTCAAGCGCTTTATTAGTTTCAAGCTTTAGATAATCGGCATCCTGCACCATATTATCAGCAAAACGGCCAACATTTTTTACAGCGTTAGAATTGATTTCTTTAAAAAGCGGAACAATGTTTTTCCTTATCATATTGCGGGTGTATTCCGTATCAAGATTAGTTGAATCAGTGCAATATGAGACGTTTCTTTCTTTAAGAAAGCTTTCAACATCGCTTCTTTCAGCCATTATCAGCGGTCTTATAATTCTACCGTTCTTTTTAGGTATTCCGCAAGCACCGGCAATTCCCGTTCCTCTTGCGATATTATGTATAACCGTTTCAATTTGGTCGCTCAAAGTATGCGCGGTTGCAATTTTGCCAACAGCCACGCGCTCTAAAAAAGCGTATCTAACTTCTCTTGCGGCAAGCTCAATGCTAAGCTTTTCCTTTTTGGCATAAGCCTTAACATCTGCTTTTTCGCAGAAAAGCGGAACATTCAGTTCCTCGCATAAATCGCGGACAAATTGCTCATCGCGGTCGGCCTCCTCACCTCTTAAGCAGTGGTTAAGATGCGCCGCATAGATACTTAAAGAAAGCTCGTTTTTCAGTTCGAGCAACGCTAAAAGCAATGCCACCGAATCTGCACCGCCCGAAATTGCAACGGTTACCGATTCACCCTTATTTAAAAGGCCGTAGCTATCAATCGCCTTTTTGACTAAATCAACCATTGCCTATCACATCCACCGATGAAAAACGGGTATAAGGACCATCCCAATACAAATCAACAGTTCCAAGTCCACCATGGCGGTTTTTAGCAACGATACATTCAGCCTTATGCTCATCAATCTGAACATTTGGGTCCTGATTTTCGTTCTGATAATAAATATCGCGATACATAAAGAGAACTATATCTGCATCCTGCTCGATTGAACCCGATTCACGCAAATCAGAAAGCGCAGGTCTATGCGATTTACCCTTTGCCTCGGTTCCACGGCTTAGCTGAGCGCAAACTAAAACGGGAATCTGCAGCTCTTTAGCCATAATCTTAAGGTTTCTTGTGATATCCGAAACCTCTTGAACACGGTTTTCGGTTCGTTTTGCCGATTGCATAAGTCCAAGGTAGTCAACAATAACAAGGTCAACATTCTTGATTCTTCGAAGCTTTGCTTTCATCTCAGGGACAGTAATTCCCGAGGTTTCATCAATATAGAAATTAACCGGCGAGAGATTTTGACTCGCCTGAGTAAGCCTTGTCCATTCATCAGGGGAAAGGTTTCCAGTTCTTAGCTTGTTGCTCTCAATAAGCGCTTCACTTGAGAGCAAACGCTGAGCCAACTGGTCGCGGCTCATCTCGAGTGAGAAGAAGCAAACCGTTTTCTGTGACTGCACTGCAACATTTCTTGCAAGATTCAACGCAAAAGCTGTTTTACCCATACCGGGACGGGCACCGACAATAATCAAGTCAGAACGGTTAAGACCGGTAATCAGCTTATCAAGGTCAGAAAAGCCGGTTGGAATACCGATATAATCTTTTCTCTTTTCTGGGTCCGAAATATTTGAAAGACGCTCAAAGGTTTCATTCTGAATAACACTGCGCAGCGGCTTTAAATCGGATATATCCCTACCCTGTCTGATTTCGTAAATCTTCTGCTCAGCGGTATCAAGCAGCAGGTTAGCATCAGTAACACCGCCGGAAGCCATATCGATAATATCTCTCGAGGAGGTTATAAGCGAACGAACATAATAACGCTCTTTAACAATATCAGCATAAGTTCCGATATTAGCCGAGGAAGGCACACTCTGCGCCAAGGTTGTTAAATATGCTTTACCGCCTGCGGCATCAAATTCGCCTGCATCCTTTATTTTTTCAAGAACGGTAATAAAGTCAATAGACTGACTTGCGGCATTCATTGATAACAAAACCTCAAAAATTTTGCGGTTTTGCGGTATGTAAAAATGCTCGGGCTTTAATTTTCCGAGAACAACATTAAGGCTCGGAGGGTCAATTAAAATTGCGCCAAGCACCGACTGCTCAGCTTCATTTGAAAAAGGCAAAGCAGCCCCTTCAAAGTTGTTTGACTCATGTTTAGCCATTTTTATTTCCTCTCATTTAAGCTTCGGTAACATTAACTGTTACTTTAGCAATAATTCCATTATAGATTTTAATTTCTGCAGTATATTCGCCATAGGCTTTTATATCTGCGCAGGAAATTTTCTTCTTATCAATATCAACCTTAAAAGCATTTTTAAGCTCGGATGCGATTTCCTTAGAGGTCACAGCTCCGAAGAGCTTGCCTGCCGCACCTGCTTTAGCGTGTAAGGTTATGGCTTTTCCGTCTATCTTATTCTTAACCTCGGTTGCCGCCTTTTTCTCTTCTGCCAAATGATGAGCCGCTGAAGCCTCGCGGTTTTTAAGCTCATTCATAGCAGTTGAGTTTGCCTCAACCGCTAAATTTTTGGGGAACAAAAAGTTTCTTGCATATCCGTCCGATGCGTTTACAAGCTCACCCTTTTTGCCCAAGCCTTTAACATCGGCGTTTAAAATAACCTTCATTTATATCAAGCCTTTCTTGAGTTTTTAATTTCTTTTTTATATTGGTCGATAGCATCTTTCAACTTTATAACCGCCTGCTCAAAGCTATCAACCTCAAGCTGACAAGCCGCCATTGTTCTATGACCGCCGCCACCTAATTTTTCCATAATGAGTTGAACGTTCATTCCGCCTAACGACCTTGCGGAAATATTGATTTCGCTGCCGTATCTGCAAATAACGAATGAGCCTAAAACACCGCTTATGCCAAGCAGCTCATCTGCCGCCTGAGCCGAAGCCATTCTTGTATTGTTATCAACCTTATCGTTAATAGCAATCGCGCAATCATTATCATACAATACCGCCGAACCGACAATTTCTGCGCGAAGCTTATAAGCATCCATTGAGCCTGAGAACAGCTTTTTAACAGTAACGGGGTCTGCACCGCGGTTTCTTAAAAATGCAGAAGCCTCAAAGGTTCTGACGCCGGTATTAAGAACAAAGTTGCGGCTATCAAGCATAATACCCGACAACAAGGCCTCTGCCTCAAGCTGACCCACGCTCTTAGGGCACATATACTGAAGCATTTCCGCAACCATTTCACAGGTTGAGGAAACGGCGGTTTCATGATAAAACAGAACCGCATTATCAATATAGTCAACCGCCTTGCGATGATGGTCTATAACAACAACATTATTGCAATGGTCATAAACCGCCTGAGCATCAAGGAAGGACGCTCTATGAACATCGGTTATAATAAGCAGGGTTTGCTCATCTATATAATCGAGAGCCTCATCACCGCTTATAATATTTATATTTGATTCAAGAGCCTCTGCTCTTTTAAGCAATGAGGAAGCCATAGTTTTCTCTTTATCCATAACTATGTAGGCTTCCTTGCCTAAATATGAGGCCGCACTTGCCAATGCAACGCAAGAGCCAAAGCTATCCAAATCAGCAAAACGGTGGCCCATAAGCAAGACATTACCACTTGATTTAATAAGGTTTTTAAGGTTGTTGGCAATAATACGCGCTCTGACCTTGTTATGCTTTTCTATAGCACCCGAAAGGCCTCCGTAGAACTTATATTCATTGTTTGCCATTTTAACAACTGCCTGATCGCCACCGCGACCCAAAGCCATTTCCAAGGCCTGATTGGCAAGCTCCTCGCATTGCGAAAGGTTATCGCCGCCAAAGCCAACGCCTATAGAAAGAGTTGCCGCGCTATCCTGGAACTTCAATTCCCTGACGCTATCGAGAACAGAGAATCCGTCATGGCTCAGGTTATGGTAATTTCTTTCCTCCATAACAACCAAGTATCTGTCTCCGGAAAGCTTTCGGCATACGCCTGAAACTTTGGTAAACCATTTTTCAATTCTGCGCTGAATTTCACCGCGGAAGGAAGCGATTTCACTATCCCTTGCGTTTTTGGTTATTTCATCGATATTATCAACTGCAACAACCGCAACAACAGGTCTCGTTTCCTTATATTCAACCGAAATATTATGAAGCTCAGTTATATCAAAAAGATAATAAATCTTAAGCTCTGCACCATCGGTTTCAACCAAAGAATCGGTAACCGAGAAAACATGTTCCTCAAAGGTTATTTCAGCAGATGAGTTGTTTTTTATATCGTTTAAGAATGCGGTTCCGAAAACCGTTTCCATATCCTTTCCAACCATTGCAGAAGCATCGGGCACACCGCTTTCAAAAGCGGGATTATACCAAACTATTTCGCCCTGCTCGGTTGTTATAACAACAGGAATTTTAAGCTCGCTTAACGCCTTTGATTGCGCCTTTGAGAGCCCTTTTGAAACACCCGCAATTATTTTACCGATATTATTATGCAATGAAAGTAAAGAAGCGATAACAAGTATCAGGCCTATGCCTAATGCAATAAGAGACACTAAAAGCGCATACTTAGGAGCAAAATATACAGCCGCCGCACTAACTGCAAGAAAGACTAACAGAACATAAAATATTCTGCCAATACTCCATACTTTTTTCATCCCTATTTCCCTCCAAAAAGAACGGTTTTATTTTAAACCTCTAATATAACAGGAAGAATCATCGGACTGCGTCCTGTCTGTTCATAAAGGAATTTCGAAAGTCCGTCTCTAACGCGGGCTTTAACGGTATTCCAATCTCTGATATTACTTAAATAGCATTTTTCAATTATATCGCAAGCGCATTCCCTTGCCTCGAAGAAAAGCTGTTCCGATTCTTTAACATAAACAAAGCCGCGGGAGATAAGTTCAGGGCCTGAAACAACCTCATTTGTTACGGGGTCAACCGCAAAGGCGGCAACAATTATACCGTCCTCAGCGAGATGCTTTCTATCCCTTAAAACAACATTTCCAACATCGCCTACGCCGAAGCCATCAACCAAAACGCTTCCTGCAGGAACTGTTTCAGTAACCTTCATATATCTTTCGCAAAGTTCAATAACATTGCCGATTGATGCTATTAAAATGTTCTTCTCATTAACGCCTACAGCCGATGCCAAGGAAGCATGCCTTGAAAGATGCTTTTGCTCGCCATGAACAGGAATAAAGAACTTGGGCTTTATAAGCTCGAGCATTATTTTAAGCTCTTCCTGACAAGCATGGCCCGAAACATGAACATCATACATTTTTTCATAAACAACCTGCGCGCCTAATTTTAGCAGTTCGTTTATAACCTTTGTAACCAACTTTTCATTTCCCGGAATGGGTGTTGCCGAGATAATGATGAAATCTTGGCTGCTGATTTCAACTTTTCTATGGTCACCAAACGCCATTCTGCGAAGCGCGGACATAGGTTCACCCTGGCTACCGGTTGTTATAATAACAAGCTGTTCAGGCATATAGCGCTTAATCATATCTATATCGATAAGCACGCCCTCAGGAACATTCAGGTAGCCCAAATCACTGGCAACCTGAACAACATTCTGCATACTTCTGCCCGATAAAGCAACCTTTCTTCCGCAACGAACCGCCTCATCTATAATCTGCTGAATACGGTGAATATTAGAGGAAAAGGTAGCAACCAATATTCTCTTATTTTCTGCCTTTTTAAAAAGATTTGAGAAAGAATCTCCAACTATTCTTTCAGACTGAGTATATCCCGGGCGCTCTGCGTTAGTAGAGTCTGAAAGCAGAGCTAAAACTCCGTTTTTGCCGAGTTCCGCAAATCTTGCAAGGTCAATAACCTCGCCGTCAATCGGGGTTGTATCAATTTTGAAATCTCCCGTTTGAACAACAACACCTGCAGGAGTTTCAATAGCAACTGCTATAGCATCGGGAATGGAATGGTTTACATGGATAAACTCCAAGCCGAATTTGCCAAGCTTAATTTTATCGCCGGGTTTTATAACGGTCAGATCTGCCAAATCAAGCAAATGGTGCTCTTTGAGCTTGCCCTCAACAAGACCCAATGTTAAAGAGGTTCCATATACAGGTATCTTGCAAACCTTAAAAAGATAAGGAATTGCGCCGATATGGTCCTCATGGCCATGGGTTAAAACAAGACCCTTTATTTTATCGGCATTCTTCTCTATAAAACTGAAATCGGGAATAACAATATCAATTCCCGGCATTTCTTCATCGGGGAATGACATTCCGCAGTCAATAAGAAACATATCACCGTCATATTCATAAACAGTTATATTCTTTCCTATCTCACCTAAGCCGCCAAGCGGAATAATATGAAGCGGCTTTACAGGTTTTTTTGTTTTCTTAGCAGCAGTGCTTTTATTAGAAGCGGTATGCGCTTTGCTTCCTGTTTTAGCGGTAGATTTTTTACTATAGTTTTTCTTTTGATTATTATTTTTAAACTTATTGTTTTTGGCTTTTTCGGTATTTTTAGCCTTGTTTTCTGCCATTAACTATTCTCCTTTAAAAGATTTATGTATCACAATATATCACAGTAACTTATATGTTATTTTAGTCCTAAATATAAAAAACTTATAATATCCCTAAATATACACTTATACAGCATATATTTTAACTCAAACCTCTTTATATGTCAAGTAAAAGCCCATCAATAAATGTTGCCCAAAAGCCCCTTTTTATAAACAGAAAAATATAAAATTTCAACCCCGACAACTAAAAGCTTGTCGGGGTTGATTTTATGAAAATTGTGAATTGTAAAGCGTGCTGTAAAAGCCGCCTAATTTCATAAGCTCGTCATGATTTCCGCTTTCGGATATCATTCCGTCTTTAACAACTAAAATTAAATCGGCATTCTGAATAGTTGACAACCTATGAGCTATAACAAAGCTTGTTCTGCCCTCCATCAGCTCTGCCATAGCCTGTTGAATTTTAATCTCAGTTCTCGAGTCAACATTAGAGGTTGCCTCATCCAGTATCAGCATTGGCGATTTTGGCAGCATTGCGCGAGCAATAGTTATAAGCTGGCGCTGACCTTTGGAAATATTTATTCCATCATCGGAAATAACGGTATTATATCCGTCGGGCAGACGCTCGATAAAGGTGTCAATCCTTGCCGCTTTTGTTGCAGCCCTAACCTCTTCCTCGGTTGCGTTCTCCCTTCCGTAAACAATATTTTCGTATATTGTTCCGCCAAAAAGCCAGGTGTCCTGAAGCACCATTGTATATGCTTTTCTCAAAGAGGAACGGGTTATATCTTTAATATTTATGCCGTCAACCGTAATCTCGCCGCTTTCTATATCATAAAAGCGCATCAAAAGGTTAATTATGGTTGTTTTACCCGCGCCTGTTGGCCCTACTATCGCTATCATTTTGCCCTTATCAGCCTCAACCGAAACGTTCTTCAAAATCGGCTTTTGAGGCATATATGAAAAATCAACATTTTTTAAGCAAACGTTGCCCTCGGCATTTTCTAAAACTATTGCATCATCTTTATCCCTGGGTTCAGGCTCTTCATCAATAATCCTGAAAATCCTTTCCGCTGCCGCAAAAGCCGATTGAAATTCGCTTATTATATTAGCAAATTCGTTTATAGGACCCGAGAATTTCCTTGAATACTGAACAAATTGAGCAACTCCGCCCAAGGTTATAAAGAAAATCGAGCCCGCCTTGACAGCGCCGCTTTGAGAATACATATAAAGCGCGCCGCCGAATATGGTAATGAGTGAAATAGAAAGATTATTGATAAAGTTAACCGAAGGTCCAATTGTGCTTCCATAATATTCAGCCTTATAATAAGCATCAACCGCATCCTTATTGCGCTTATCAAAGCGGGAAACTATCTCATCCTCGCGGTTATACGCCTTTATAGTTCTGCTTCCTGAAAGCATCTCCTCCGCATAGCCGTTAAGTTCACCCAATTTATGAGAACGCTCGTGGAAAAGCGGTCTGATTTTCTTGGTTCTGTAACGAGTGAAAATAATTGATGCAGGAACAGTTACAACAAAAACAAGAATGAGGGCTCTCGATATTTGCCACATAAATATAAGCGCACCAACAATAGTATAAATACTCGCCATAATATGAACAAGGTCGTGCGAAAGCGTTGAATTAACGGTGTCAATATCGTAGGAAATTCGGCTTATTATATCGCCTGTTGCATGGGTATCAAAATAGCTGACAGGCAAGGTTGTCAACTTTTCAAAAAGCTGACGGCGCATCGTATAAACGATTTTCTGACTCAAATGAATCATTAAAATGGATAAAACATACGAGGTTACGCCTGCTATGGCATAACAGAAAATCATTTTAAAAACATTTTCCCAAACCGCATTAAAATTAACGCCCGATTCAGCAGATAAAGCATCAATGGCGAGTCCCGAAAACTTGGGACCTAAAAGTGCCAGCTGATTTGAAAACAATGTCAGCGCAATAGCAGATATAAAGAGCGGCCAATACTTGATTATATAGGTTAAGAGCCTGGCTATAACTCTTTTCCTCGTTTTGCCGTCAAGCTTTTGAGGCGGACCACTCTGTCCGGGGCGTCTGCCTCCCGGTCCGTGATGATGACCCATACTAATCAATTATGGCACCTCCCATCTGCGAATCACTGATTTCCTTGTATTCGGGGCAGTTTATAAGCAGTTCCTCATGCGTTCCTGCGCCTATAATTTTGCCCTCTTCTATAACTATAACGGTATCAGAATCTTTGACCGAACTAACTCGTTGCGCAACCGTTATAACGGTTGTATTTTTTAAAGAATCCTTGAGTGCTTTTCTTAAATTCGCATCTGTTTTATAGTCAAGCGCCGATGAACTATCATCAAGAATCAGTATCTCGGGACTATTCAAAACCGCCCTTGCAATAAGCAGTCGCTGCTTTTGTCCACCCGAGATGTTGGTTCCCTTTTGAGCTAAAATATGTTCGTAACCGTCAGGGAAAGCAGTTATGAATTCCTCTGCCTGCGCTACTAAAGTTGCTCTTTTTATTTCATCATCGGTAGCCTCTCTGCCAAAAAGAATATTTTCCTTTATAGTATCAGAGTAAAGAAAATCATTCTGCAGAGCAACGCCAAACATACTATGAAGCTTATCATTTTCTATAGTTTTAATGTTTTCGCCGTTTATGAAAATACCTCCTGATGAAGTATCATAAAAGCGCATAAGCAGCTTTATAATGGTTGATTTTCCGCTTCCCGTTGCACCGATAATGCCAAGAGAGCCGCCTTTTTTTATCTTAAAACTGATATTTTCAACATCATTCTGCTTTTTGTTATATGAGAAGCTGACGTTATCAAAAACTATGTGATTTCCATCGTCAATATCGGGGCAAGCATCTTTAGTGAAAACTGAAAGGTCTTCTTCCGTTTCTATAACCTCCATAATTCTGCCCGCCGACGCCGCACTTTTAGAATACATAACGAATATCCTCGTTACCGTCATCATTGCCATTGAAATCAAGGTGAAATATTGCATAAAGGCGATAACGGTTTCGGGGTCAGACTGATGATTTGCAATTCTGTTGGCGCTAAGTGCAATAACTGCAACAATTCCGAAGTTCATCAAAAAGGTCATAATCGGGTTAATCATACCCATTGTAATACCCGCCTTGCGTTCATCCTGCGAAAGTGCTTTATTGACCTTATCATATCTTTTATGCTCATAATCCGCTTTTGAAAGCGCTTTTATAACCCTTATTCCCTGAACATCCTCACGGACAACTCTTATCATTCTGTCAACCGCTGATTGAACCTTTGTATAAAGAGGAATACCTTTTTTCGAAACGAAATAAACTGCTATAAAAATAAACGGCAAAACTGCTATCATTGCCAGCGCAAGATAACTATCCATTATAAGCGTTATAATGATTCCGCCAATCAGAAGTATCGGCGCCCTGACGCCCATTCTCTGCGCAATTCCTGCAAAATGATGGATATTATATGTATCCGAGGTTATGCGCGATTCAAGCGATGGAATAGTAAACTTATCAATTTGTGCCGAGGAAAGACGCATAATTTTATTAAACAAATCGTGCCTAATATTTTCGGCAAAATTTCTTGCAACCAAAGAAGCACGGCGGTTGGCAATTATATTAAGATAAGCCGATAAAAGAGCGCAAATTATCATCGCAACGCCCCAGATAATGATGTTTTTCAAATCGGCAGTAACTACAACGTTCTTCAAGATATGGCTTAAAATATAAGGAAGCGCGAGTTCAATAAGCGTTCCTATTGTTTTTATTAAAAATCCGCCCAACATCATAGCGGAAAATGGCTTTAAATATCTTAATATGCCTTTCATTTTTCCGCCTCCTTTGAATCAACATAAGCCTGCGCTTTTTCTGAAACGCGCTCTAAAATACTTTCAAAAAAGGTTATCTCCTCTTCTGAAAGTTCCTCAGTTAAATACCTTCGCCACTCTTTAGCAACCGAGCAAACCTTTGGATAAAGTTCTAACATTTTATCGGTTGGATATACTGCCATTGAGCGTTTATCGGCTTCGCTTTGCCTTCTGTCAACATATCCGTTCTCCTCTAAAAATGCCAGCTGCCTTGTAACCCTGCTTTTATCTATATAAATCTTTTTAGCCAACTGCTCCTGAGTTATTCCGGGGTTTTTACATATATTGAAAACAAAACTTAAATGGCAACCCGAAAGCCCTGTTCCACTCAAATGTTGCTCTCTGAAATATATTGCACATCGGTTAATTTTCCCGATTTCTCGCATCAGCATATAAGAAGCCTCTCATATCTTAAAATTAGTTGCGTTCGCAACTAATTTTATTATACTACCCTACTGAAAAAAGTCAACAAAAAAAAAAACAGGCCTCCCTTTCGGGAAGCCTGTCAAGTTACAGAAATTAGATTTCTGCAAAATACTTAATGGTGCGAACCATCTGGCTTGTGTAGGAGTTCTCGTTATCATACCAAGAAACAACCTGAACCTGATAGGTATCATCATCAATCTTAGCAACCATGGTCTGAGTTGCATCGAACAAAGAACCATAGGTCATACCGATAATATCGGAAGAAACGATAGCCTCGGTGTTGTAACCGAAGGAAGCAGAAGCAGCAGCTTCCATAGCAGCGTTGATACCCTCAACGGTAACATCCTTGCCCTTAACAACAGCAACAAGAATGGTAGTAGAACCGGTGCAGGTAGGAACTCTCTGAGCAGAGCCGATAAGCTTGCCGTTGAGCTCAGGAATAACAAGACCGATAGCCTTTGCAGCGCCGGTAGAGTTAGGAACGATGTTCTGTGCGCCAGCACGTGCACGGCGGAGGTCACCCTTTCTGTGAGGACCGTCAAGAATCATCTGGTCACCGGTGTATGCATGAACGGTGGTCATAATACCGCTCTGGATAGGTGCATAGTCATTAAGAGCCTTAGCCATAGGAGCGAGGCAGTTGGTGGTGCAGGAAGCAGCAGAAATAATGTTGTCTTCCTTAGTAAGAGTGTTTTCATTTACGCTGAAAACGATAGTGGGAAGGTCTTTGCCTGCAGGAGCAGAAATAACAACCTTCTTAGCGCCGGCGTCGATATGAGCCTGGCTCTTTTCCTTAGAGCAGTAGAAACCTGTGCACTCGAGAACTACGTCAACACCGATTTCGCCCCAGGGAAGATCCTTAGCATCTTTCTCAGCATAGATTTTGAGAGTCTTTCCATCAACAGTGATGGTTCCTGCTTCATCATCAGCAGAAACAGTATGAAGGTTCTGACCTACTGCGCCGCAGTAACCGCCCTGAGCGGTATCATACTTAAGAAGATGAGCAAGCATGGAAGGCTTGGTAAGATCGTTGATAGCAACAACCTCATAACCTTCAGCGCCAAACATCTGGCGGAATGCGAGACGGCCGATACGGCCGAAACCGTTAATAGCAACTTTAACCATTGGAATTACCTCCTAAAATTATTGCATAAATATTTTAAACCTATTTACAAAATATTTCAAGTCCTTTGTTTATTTTTTAACGAGATTTTTCGTTGTTTTCGGGACTGATTTTCGTATAAATTGCATATAAATATATATTTTACATACTAACCGTGATTTATTCCCTGTTTATATGAGAAACAACCCACTCGGCACATTTTAACCCATCAACCGCCGCCGATGTAATTCCACCGGCATAGCCTGCACCCTCTCCGCAAGGGTAAAGTCCTGACAATGATGCCAAAAACTCATCGTTTCTCAATATTCTTATAGGAGAAGAGCTTCTGGTTTCAGGCGCGATTAGCAAAGCCTCATCATCATCAAAACCTTTAAGCTTTTTACCAAAGGCTTTTATTCCCTCTTTTAAAGAATCAGTTATAAACTCAGGAAAAGCCTTTGAAATATCTCCATAGCGAACACCTGATTTAACACTCGGTAAAACCTTAGCTACATCTCCTTTATCGGTTGACTTTGAAGTGTTAAAATCGCCGAATCGCTGACATAAGGGTAAGCCGTTGCCCAAAGAAAATACCGATTGTTCAATTTTTCTTTGGAACTCGATGCCGTCAAGGCAATCGCCTTTATAGAAATCATCAATTTCAACGCCAACCAGGACCGCAGAATTTGCATTCTTACCGTCACGGCGCGAATTGCTCATTCCATTAACGGCAACACCGCCCTTTTCGCTTGAAGCATTAACAACCTCTCCGCCGGGGCACATACAAAAAGTGAAAACTCCCCTGCCGTTTTCTAAATGAGTAGCAAGCCTATAATCGGCGGCACCTAAATACTCGCTGTCAGCAAAATCGCCAAACTGAGCCACATTTATCTCCGACTGCAAATGCTCTATTCTGACACCCACCGCAAAAGGTTTAGGGTTCAAGGTTACTCCCATATTTTTAAGCAGTAAAAAGGTATCCCTTGCCGAATGACCTGGAGCTAAAACTATTTTATCAGCTTCAATTGCTATAATTCTTCCGTCTGCTTCAACCTTTGCGGCACAAACTTTTCCGTTTTCGCTTTCTATTCCTACAAGCTTATGTTGAAAAAGCACATCTCCGCCGAGCAGAATGATTTGTTCGCGGATATTTTTAACTACATTTATCAAAACATCGGTGCCGATATGTGGCTTTGCATCATATAAAATCTGCTCACCTGCGCCATTTTCGGCAAATATTTTTAAAACTGCTCTGATTCTTGGGTCTTTTATGCCTGTATTCAGCTTGCCGTCAGAAAAGGTTCCTGCCCCACCCTCGCCAAATTGAATATTCGAGCGTTCATTGAGAGCGCCCCCTTTGAAAAATTCTTCAACATCTTTAAGGCGGCTATCGGCATCCTTGCCCTGCTCAATAACAATAGGATTCAAGCCTGCTTTTGCTAATGATAGCGCTGCAAACATACCGGCAGGACCAAAGCCAACAACAAGCGGTCTTTTAGCGGAATTTTCAACTTTTGGGAAATCGTAATCCTTTAGGGAAAAGGGTTCGGGCTTCCATTTTTTTAATTTTTTTAGCAATTTTGACTCGTTAAGCGACGAAACGACGACCGAACAGTTGAAATAAATATTCGATTTATCTCTTGCATCAACTGCTCTTTTATAGAGGATAACCTCATCATTTTTAAGGTTGACGCCTAAATAACTGCTGACTGTATCATCAAAATTTTCAAAATCTGCAGAAAGAGGAAATTTTAGATTTCTTATAATAATCATTATTTAAGTCCCTTTATATAGTCGGTTACTGCTTTTGCTGCAGCGTTTGCGCTAGCCCAAGCAAACGCGAGATTAAAGCCGCCGCAATCGCCATCGACATCGAGAACCTCT
>JAZOQD010000158.1:0-13945 GCA_045655925.1 Acutalibacteraceae bacterium
ATGCTCCTGCTGTGACTCATCCCAAGTCTCAGGATAATATGCAGCGCCGTGCATAGGTTTCATAACGTTTACTGTATCCCATTTCTTTTCCATTAAAAACACCTCAAAGTTAAAAATATCTTTACTTTTAAAAGTTTTACAATATAATTATATTAGATAAATAATCAATTTTCAATGAAAAATTATTGATAAAATATAAGGATATTGCTATGTTTGCTGAAACACAACATAATTTCGAATTATTTTATAAAAGCGGCGCATTGCCTGTTCTTTTATCGACAGCGGGAGTTTCCAAAAGCCAAGAAAACATAAACCGTCCAAACGGTATTACAACGCACCATTTTTTATGGATTTTAGATGGCGAAGGAGTTTTCGAAAGCGGAGATTTGACCTTTGTTTTAAAAGAAGGAACCGGCGTATTTTTCAAAGCCCACACCCCTCATAAATATTATAGAACAACTCCCTTGTTCAAAACCGCTTGGTTTACTTTTTACGGGCTTGATGAGCTGTTTGATTATTACAATATAGATAAGCCTTTTAAATTTGATGTTCCCGAATTTTTAACATTTCCTTATTTCAGTTTTGAGGAATTGGCCGGCGTTGATTCTTCGGCTATATCGCGATCAACTAAAACATATTCCCTTGTTGCCGATATTTTAAGCAATCACTTCAGCAGTAAAACAACCCTCTCAACTCTTATAGACCAATATTTAGAAAATCATTTTTATGAGGCGATTACGCTCGATTTTTTAGCTGAGCATTTTAATATAACCCGATTTTCTCTTTGCCATAAATATAATAAGGAAAGCGGAACAACAATTATTGATAAATTAACCAAAATCCGCATTGCAAAAGCCAAGCGTTATTTGCAATCAACCGAGCTTTCTGTTAGCGAAATCGGGAAAATGTGTGGATTTGAGAGTTCAAGCTATTTTTGCAAAACCTTTAAGGAACATACTCTTGCAACTCCATTGGGTTATAAAAAAGCCCATAACAAGAAGATATGAGTTTCGCTTAATATTTGTCTTTTTATAAAAAGATTGACATTTTTTTACTTTACTAATATAATGCAGTTATGCGGTAAAGCCGCATAATTAAATTGATAGAGGCGCGGTTCTTATAAGTAGCGTGGTCATGGGTTCGGAAATACCCCATGCAAAAGGAAGCACCGCCGAAATCTTAACAAAGGTTCCGTTTTGTTAAGGTTGGGCCGCAATAGAATATATTGCGGACTGTCACTTTTTTGTGGAGAGCTATCGCATTTTTAAAGTAACTTTAAGACTGCGTTTAGTTCGCAGTCTTTATTTTTTATTAAGGAAGGAAAATGAAAATGAAAAAGAAAATTCTTCTCATTGCAACAATTATTCTTATTTGTGCAATGACCACCGTCACTGTTTTCGCAACAGGCGGAGAGGGCGCAGAAGATTTGGGCAAATTCTTTGGCACCTTCTGGTCACTCGTTCCCCCGCTGATCGCCATCGTTCTGGCACTTATCACCAAAGAGGTTTACAGTTCTCTCTTCATCGGTATCCTCGCAGGTGCATTGTTACATTCTAATTTCAACATTGTCGGCACTGTTGATAGCCTTGTTAACGAAGGTCTCATCGCCTCCGTTTCGGGAACTGCAGGTATTTTTGTATTCCTTGTAATTCTCGGAATTATGGTTGCTCTTATCAACAAAACCGGAGGTTCTGCAGCATTCGGTAAATGGGCAAGCACCCATATCAAATCTAAAATCGGTGCTTCTCTTGCCACATTTGCACTCGGCGTGCTTATCTTTATCGATGACTATTTCAACTGCTTAACCGTTGGTTCTGTTATGCGTCCCGTTACCGATGCTAACAAGATTTCTCGCGCAAAGCTTTCCTACCTAATTGATGCTACTGCAGCACCTATTTGTATGATTGCTCCCATTTCCTCCTGGGCAGCTGCCGTTTCAGAATACACAAGCGGCGTTGTTGTAAACGGAGAGGAAATTTCAAGCCTTGCCCTCTTTATTAAGGCTATTCCCTATAACTTCTATTCACTTCTTACTCTTGTTTTCATCGTTGCTATTACTCTTATGAAATTCGATTACGGCCCGATGAAAAAGCATGAGCTCAATGCTTTGAACGGCGACCTTTTCACTAACGGCAGTGAGGTTATCTCAACTGAAGATGCAGAAAAAGGCAACGAAAAGGGCAAGGTTATCGACCTTATTCTCCCTATTGTCGTTCTTATTGTTATCTCGGTGTTTGCCCTTATCTATGTTGGTGGCTTCTTCGGCGGAGACTATAATAAAGACTTCGTTGGTTCATTCGGTAACACCGATGCAACTGTTGGCTTGCCTTTAGGTGGTATCGTAACCTTAGTTCTTACCGTTATTTATCTCATCTGCAGAAGACTTATTTCCTTTAAAGATGCAATGGCTTGCATTCCTAAGGGCTTTATCGCAATGGTTCCTGCAATCCTCATTCTTACCATGGCAACCGCCCTTAAGAATATGACCGGTTTACTCGGCTCTGACATCTTCGTTGAAAACGCGTTAGCAAACGCCGGCGCACTCCATAACTTCTTACCCGCAATTATCTTCCTTGTTGCTTGCGGCATAGCATTTGCGACCGGAACCTCCTGGGGAACCTTCGGTATCCTTATCCCGATTGTTTTAAGCGTATTCCCCGCAGGAAGCGAGCTTATGATTATCGGTATGTCGGCTTGCCTTGCAGGTGCAGTTTGCGGTGACCACTGCTCACCTATTTCGGATACAACTATTATGTCTTCGGCAGGTGCTCAGTGTGAGCATGTTAACCATGTTTCAACTCAGCTTCCATACGCTATTACTGTTGCAGCTGTTTCGTTTGTTGCCTATCTTATCACAGGCTTCATTCAGAACTGGCTTATCGCTCTTCCCGTTGCTATCGTTCTTATGATTGCAACCTTGTTTGTTATCAAAGCATTATCCAAGAAAAAGGCATAATTAAAACAAAATGAAAAGACCCTGGGGCCATGCCCAAGGGTCTTTTTTTTAAAAAAACAACCGCCCTGAAGGAGAACTCCTCGGGCGGTTTTATTTTACATAGTTATATAGTATTTTACAAGCATCTGAAGCAAGGTATCTCTATCAACCTTGCGGATAAGGTTTCTCGCGTTGTTATGGGTTGTTATATAAGTCGGGTCCTCAGAAAGAATATAGCCGACAAGCTGATTGACAGGGTTATAGCCCTTTTCCTTCAAAGCATTATAAACCTCTAAAACTATTCTTCTGACCTCCATCTCACGCTCATCGCCGAGGCTAAAGGTTATAGTATTCTGCATATTCGGATTGCCCATAATAAACACACCTCTCTTTTGTCCTTTTATTTTACTACAATAATTAGAGTTTTACAAGTAAAATTTAAAAGTTTTTTCGATTTATAAAATAATTGTTTGAACTCATAATTTGAATCAGATTTTTTAGGCATTTTTTATGTCGAATTTACGCAAAATATCCTTGACCTTAATATAAATATAAGTTAAAATATTATATGTTGTTTTTAAAAATATTCCGATATTTTAAGGAGTGAGCAGAGCATGGCGAAATTGGGATTTGACAATGAGCAGTATTTAAAATTGCAATCAGATAATATCAGAAAGAGAATTGCTATGTTCGGCGGCAAACTCTATCTTGAATTCGGCGGCAAGTTGTTTGATGATTATCATGCATCGCGAGTTTTGCCCGGCTTTGAGCCTGATGCTAAAATCAAACTCTTAATGCAGCTTAAGGACGATGCCGAGATTGTTATTGTTATCAATGCAGATGCTATTGAAAAGAACAAGCGCAGAGGTGACCTTGGCATAACCTATGACCTTGATACCTTGCGCCTTATCGATGCATTCAGAGGTATCGGCCTTTATGTCGGCAGCGTTGTTGTAACTATGTATAACGGTCAGTCCCTGGCTGAAGCTTTTGAAAAGCGTTTGTTAAACCTCGGCATTAAGGTTTACCGCCATTATGCTATTAAAGATTATCCCTCCAACCTCCCTTATATCGTAAGCGATGAGGGCTTTGGAAAGAACGATTATATTGAAACCGAAAGGAAGCTCGTTGTTGTTACCGCGCCCGGCCCCGGAAGCGGCAAAATGGCAACCTGTCTTTCCCAGCTTTACCACGAGCATAAGCGCGGCGTTAAAGCAGGTTATGCAAAGTTCGAAACCTTCCCTATCTGGAATCTTCCGCTTAAGCATCCTGTCAATGTTGCATATGAGGCCGCAACTGCCGACCTCAACGATGTTAATATGATTGACCCGTTCCATCTCGAAGCATACGGTGTTCCAACCGTTAACTATAACCGCGATATTGAGATTTTCCCCGTGCTTTCAGCAATGCTGCAGAGAATCATGGGCGAATCTCCCTATAAGAGCCCGACCGATATGGGCGTTAATATGGCAGGCTTTGGAATTTGCGATGATGAAGCTTGCTGCGATGCCGCAAAGCAGGAGATTTTAAGGCGTTATTATGCGGCCCTTTGCAATGTCCGTCAGGGCATGGGCGAAAAGAGTGAGGTTTCAAAAATCGAACTTTTAATGAATCAAGTTTCGATTACCACCGATGACCGACCCGTTGCCGCCGCCGCAATTAAAAAGGCGGAGGAAACCGGCGCTCCCGCCGTTGCAATCCAGCTTGATGACGGCAGAATAATAACCGGTAAAACCTCTTCGCTTTTAGGCTCATCTTCATCGATGCTGCTCAATGCTTTAAAGGTTTTAGGTAATATCCCCGATGATATAAACCTTATTTCTCCGACTATTATAGAGCCTATCCAGCGTATGAAGACAGGCTTTTTAGGTAACCATAACCCGAGGCTTCATACTGACGAGGTTTTAATTGCGCTCTCTATCTGCGCCGCAACCAATGATGTTGCAAAAAAAGCTCTCGACCAGGTTCCCAAGCTTAAAGGTCTTGAGGCTCATTCAAGCGTTATCCTTTCAAGCGTTGATGTCGGAACATTTAAAAAGTTAGGTGTTAACATTACCTTTGAGCCCAAATATCAGACCAAAAAACTATTCCATGGATAATAAAAAGTCTCCCGCAGTTGCGGGAGACTTTTTTGTTTTATAATATTTCTAACTTTGCAAAATTTGCCATTATCTTTTTAGTTCCCTTAGTATCAAAGGCAACTTCGAGCAAGGTATCATTGCCCATAGGCACAGCAGAAAGTATCATTCCCTC
Source organism: Acutalibacteraceae bacterium (assembly GCA_045655925.1). Classification (GTDB taxonomy): domain Bacteria; phylum Bacillota; class Clostridia; order Oscillospirales; family Acutalibacteraceae; genus UMGS172. Next base: position 5,189 of record JAZOQD010000158.1, read on the forward strand.
GCCAAATGCCTTATGCTTAACTCTTTGACCAACCTTATAGGCTACAGCCGCAGCCTCTGCCTTAGGCTTTGCAAATGCAGAACTGTTATAGGCTGATGACCTGGGCTTTGCAAAAGAATTGCTTCTTTTTATAGGAATATCATCAAAGAACGGCTTTCTGTCGTTGTCCGGACCGCCATAAGAGTTTCTTGTTGAGCCACTTCCGTATCTGAACTGCGGGCCTCCGTTTGAAAAGCCAAAGCCCCTCTGTTCATTCTTAATATTGCAAAGGCTTTGCGGCACCTCCTCCAAGAAGCGCGACGGTAAATTTCTACCGGTTTGACCGTAAAGCATTCTCGTATAGGAATTGGTTATAAAAAGCTTCTCTTTTGCTCTTGTTATTGCAACATAAGCCAAGCGGCGCTCTTCCTCAATGTCCTCAGGCGTTCCGTAAATCGATTGATTTCCAGGGAAGATTCCCTCCTCCATACCGACTAAATAAACATTATTAAACTCCAAGCCCTTTGCGGCATGAATGGTCATCATAACAACGGCATCGGCCTCAGAATCAAACTGGTCAATATCACTTATAAGCGCAATTTCCTCCAAGAAGCCCGAAAGAGTCGGTTCCTCGTGGTCCTGCTCGTATTGTGCAATAGATGAAGCAAGTTCCTTAACGTTATCGAGCCTTTCCATGCCCTCAATGCCTTGCGCCAACAGCGAATCGGCATAGCCTGTCAATTCAAGCATCTTGTTGAAGGTTTCTAATATAGTAGCAGAGGCCGCAAATTCACTTAAAGAATCTATCATTTTAACAAACTCGCCGAGCTTTGCCGCCGAGCGAGCAACAGTTGGGTAATCTGCGGCATTTCTCATAACCTCAAGCATAGGCATTTTCAACTGCTCGGCTATTTCCGAAACATTGGTAACAGTAGTAGCGCCAATGCCTCTTTTGGGCTCGTTTATAATTCTCATAAGACGGATATTATCGGCCTTGTTGGCAATAAGGTTAAGATATGCTAAAACATCTCTTATTTCCTTTCGGTCATAGAAGCGGTGACCGCCGATAACCCTATAAGCAATGCCGGAACGTGCAAAAACGTTTTCAATAGCGTTTGACTGGGCGTTCATTCTATACAAAACCGCATGGTCGGAATATTTGCCGCCTATAGATACCGCATTTAAAATATTATCGGCAACATATCTTGCCTCCTGCTGTTCATCAGGCGCAGTATAAACGGCTATTTTTTCGCCGCCATCTTTACTGGTCCAAAGATTTTTGCCCTTTCTTGCGGTATTGTTTGCAATAACGGCGTTCGCAGCATCAAGAATAACCGAGGTTGAACGGTAGTTCTGCTCAAGTCTTATAACCTTGGCATCTCTATATTCGTCCTCAAAGTTCAGAATGTTTTCAATAGTTGCTCCTCTGAAGCGGTAGATACTCTGGTCATCATCACCAACGACACAGATGTTGTTTCTGCCTGCCGCCAATGTGCTTATTAAAACATATTGAGCGTGGTTAGTATCCTGATATTCGTCAACCATTATGTATTTAAACCTGCGGCGGTAAAACTCCAGCGCCTCGGGGCTTTCTTTAAGCATTTTAACGGTGTTGACAATCATATCATCAAAGTCCATTGCATCTGCTTTTTTGAGCATTTCCTGATAACGCTGATAGGCTCTGCCGATTTTTGATAAACGAACATCGGTATTATTTATTTTTATATATTCCTCAGGCTCAATTAACATATCCTTTGCTCTGCTAATGGCATTAAGAGCTGATTTTATAGGAATCATTTTATCCTCGAGCCCTAATTCGCGGTAAACCTCTTTCATAAGACGCTTTTGGTCATCTGTATCATAAATGGTAAAGCGCGGAGAGTAACCGATAACATCGCCAAAACGGCGCAGCATCTTACCGCAAACCGAATGGAAGGTTCCAGCCCATACATCCTCGGCGCCTTCATCTAATATAAGAGCAATACGTTCCTTTAACTCCCCTGCCGCCTTATTGGTAAAGGTTATGGCAAGGATTTCCCAAGGCTTTGCGGCATCAACAGAGAAAACATCGCTTATAATACCGCTTTCAAGCTCGTTTTTTAAAGCGCTGATAGTCTGCTCGTTTATAAACGGCGGAACGAAATCGGAACTATAGGCATCACCGAACTTTATAAGCGAAGCAATGCGGTTAACCAAAACGGTGGTCTTTCCGCTTCCTGCAGCTGCCAATATAAGCACAGGACCCTTAGCCGTTACAACGCCTTCAAACTGGCGGTCATTCATTTTATGAAAATAGTTTTCAATAACCCTTTTCCTGAGAGTTATAAATTCATTTTTAATGTCAGGCATAATTATCCCCTTGATAAATCTTAATCCAAACTGTATTATACTATATTAGAATTATTATTTCAATTAAAGCATTTAAAAATATGTAAAAAAATATTGTAAAGTAAAGTTATTTGTTGTATAATACTTTAGTAGGTGCGCCATCGGGCGTGCGAACGGTCGGGTCCTGTGCGACGGGGTGCCGTGAACCATGTCAGGCGGGGAACCGAGCAGCATTAAGCGGATTTCCTTGTGTGCCGCAGTAAACTCGGTCGTTCGTACGCCTTAGGGCGTGCTTTTTCACTAAATAATTAAAAGCAACAAAGGGGGATTTTTCTTGTATCAGGCTTTATACCGCAAATACCGTCCTATGAACTTTTCGGACGTTGTCGGTGAAGAACACATAACCGAAATACTTAAAAATGAATTAAAGTCGGGCAAGATTTTCCATGCCTATTTATTCACCGGTCCCAGAGGTACGGGTAAGACAAGTTGCGCTAAAATTTTAGCAAAAGCCGTTAACTGTTTGAATTCCTCCAACGGTGACGCCTGCTGTGAGTGTGACTCTTGCCGTGCTATTGCCGAGGGCGACGTGCTTGACATAACCGAAATTGACGCCGCATCTAACAACGGTGTTGACAATATCAGAGATTTGCGCGAGCAGGTTTCCTACACCCCCACCTCTTCAAAATACCGCGTTTATATTATAGACGAGGTGCATATGCTGTCTACCGGCGCATTTAACGCGTTGCTTAAAACTCTCGAAGAACCGCCGGCACATATAATATTCATTCTTGCAACCACCGAGGTGCACAAACTCCCCGCAACTATACTCTCCCGTTGTCAGCGGTTTGATTTTCACCGTATTTCGTCCGAAGCGATTGCCGACCGTATTCTTTATATTGCCGAAAAGGAAGGCTTTTCTATCGACCGCTCTGCTGCCGAAATGATAGCCACCTTGTCCGACGGTGGTATGCGTGATGCACTCTCAACGCTTGACCTTTGTGCCGCGCGTACCCACCATATAACCGACGCGGACGTAATAAGCGTTTGCTCACTTGCAGGCAACAACTATTGCTTGGATTTAGCAAGCCACATTCTATCAGCAGATGTCGGTGCTGCTTTATTAAAGGTTGACGAGCTCCATAAAAACGCCGTTGACCTGCAACGCCTTTGCAATGAGATGATAAATCACTACCGTAATTTAATGGTAGCAAAAACGGTTAAAACACCGGGTTCGCTCATAATTTCAACCCCTAAAGAGCTTGAGGCAATCCAAAACCAAGCCGTTTCTTATCCGCTTGAGGGCATTGTCAACGCAATTAACGTATTAAATTTGACACTTGACAGAATGACTATGACCGACCGCAGAACAGAGTTTGAAACTGCTATCGTAAAACTTTGCAGTCCTCAGCTTGACTCCTCGCCGTCAGCAATATTAGACCGACTTGAGCGTTTGGAAAGAACTGTAAAATACGGAAGTACCGTTACTGCCACAGCGCACAAAGACCCTGCACCGACAGAGGTTGAGTCGGAAATTGACAACGTTGTCGAGGTTGAACCTACGCCGATTGAAAATTCAGTTGACGATGATAACGGTATGCCACCAATTCCGTCTGAAACGCTTGAAGTTAACGATATTTCGGTTGAGGAAACTCCATCTCCCGCCCCTGCAGAAAGACCTGCCGTTGAAGGCGAAACAATTTTCGAGGCTTGGGTTGATGTTTTAGAAGAATTGAACAAAACCGCACCATTAATGGCGGCTGTTTTGCGAGGCTCAAAAGCATATATTAAGGATGAAGTTTTGTTAATCGACTCTGAAAACGACCAGTTTATACCCTTAATGCGTGGCGACCCGATTTATCGCACGCAGATTCGCAACGCCGTACAGTCGGTTGTGGGCAGAACCTATAAATTAGGTCCCTACAAGAAAAAAGTTGCCGCCACCGGTGACCCGTTGCAAGATATAATCAACAAATTAAAAACACTTGAAGTGCCGAGTTCTGATAATTAACTTATCGTCGCACAAAAGAAAGGATAATCAAAATGAAAGCAAGAATTCCCGGAGCAAATAACGGTCAAAGTCAGGCCGCAATGTTAAAACAGGTACAGAAAATGCAGGAAGATATGGCAAACTTCCAGTCGGAGTTTGAAGAACGCGAATTTTGTGCTTCTGCCGGTGGTGGAATTGTCAAAGTTACAATGACCGGTAGCCACGAAATGAAGAAAATCACAATCGACCCCGAGGCAGTCGACCCGGACGATATCGAGATGTTGGAAGACTATATCGTTATCGCCGTAAACGATGTTGTTAAGAAAATTGCTGAGACTCAAGAGTCCGAGATGGGTGCAATTACCGGCGGACTTAACATTCCGGGACTTTTCTGATGGCTTACAGTGTTGCACCGCTTGACCGATTGATTGAGCAGTTTGAGAGACTGCCCGGCATCGGCAAAAAGACCGCACGGCGATTGGCTTACTATGTCATAACCCGTCCCGACGGAATGGCAGGCAAATTTTCCGAAGCGCTTTTGGAAGCCAAGGCCAAAATAAAGTATTGCAACGTTTGTCAAAACCTTACCGACGGTGAGGTTTGTTCGATATGCTCTGCCGTTGACCGCGACCGCAGTGTTATCTGCGTTGTTGAGGACGCGCAGAACGTTATGGCGTTTGAACGCACACGCGAATTTAAGGGATTGTACCACGTTTTGCATGGTGCAATCAGTCCGCTTGACGGCGTTGGCCCTGACCAACTTAAAATGCGTGAACTGATGCAACGGCTTTCTTCAGGTGAGGTACAGGAAATCATTGTTGCTACCAATCCTACTGTTGAGGGCGAAGCCACCGCGAGCTATATTTCGCGTTTGGTCAAATCAATGGGTATTAAGGTTACCCGCTTGGCATACGGTATCCCCGTCGGCAGTGATTTGGAATATGCCGACGAAGTCACTTTATCCCGTGCTTTAGAAGGACGAAAAACGTTGTAATTATCAACGTTAAAAACAAAATAAAAATATTTTTAATTTTTTTGAAAAAAAGACTTGCATTTTGATAAAAGGTATGGTAATATAACTCCTGCACTCGCAAAAACGAGTAAGCAAACACGAATAATTCGTCTTTGCTTAAGTCGGTGTTGATTACGATGAGGGTCCACCCGTTCCCATCCCGAACACGGAAGTTAAGCTCATTTGTGCCGAAAATACTTGGCTGGTGACGGCCCGGGAAAATAGGTAATGCCGACACAACGAACAACCGTCTATTATCAGACGGTTGTTTTTTTATATATTTTCTCTTTTCTTTTTGACTGTTATATGATATACTATATAATGTATAGATATTGCTTTCTCTCTTTTGTTTAGGAGATGACGTTTAAAATGCGCGATAAGTATGATGTTTTAATTGTAGGTGCGGGGCTTGCAGGCCTTTATGCCGCCTATAATCTCGACAGTAGAATAAATGCTTTGGTTGTATCCAAACGTGAATTACGGCTTTGCAACAGCAACTTGGCACAAGGTGGCGTTGCCGCCGTACTTGATACCGAAAACGACAGTTTTGACCTTCACATTGAGGACACTATGATTGCCGGCAAGCACGAAAACCGTCCTGAAGCGGTTGACGTGTTGGTAAAAGAAGGTCCCGATGACGTCAGAAAAATGATTGAACTCGGTTGTGAATTTGATAAGGTTGACGGTCATATTCACGCCACGTTAGAGGGTGGTCACAGTCGTCGCCGTATTGTCCACCACCGTGACACTACCGGAGAAGAACTTATGCGGACTATTATTGCCGCAACCAAAGATTTGCCTAACGTTGATATTGTTGAAAACACTTCGCTTGCATTTTTAGATGAAGCCAACAACGGATACTATGCCTCTTTGCTTACAAATGGCAAACTAACCACCGTTGCCGCATCGTTTGTCATAATTGCAACGGGTGGTATCGGCAGAGTTTACAAGTATACCACAAACTCCTCAATCGCTACGGGTGACGGCATTTCGATTGCTCACGGCTTGGGCGCAAGGATTGAAAATTTAAGTTATATTCAATTCCACCCGACCGGATTTGCAGGTGACAACTGCCGTGAGCGTTTTCTTATCAGCGAGGCTGTCAGAGGTGAGGGTGCATACCTTGTCAACTGCCACCGCGAACGCTTTATGCACCGCTATGACGAGCGTTTGGAGTTGGCCCCACGCGACGTTGTTTCTCGCGGTATTATTTTGGAATCGCGTAGAACGGGTAGCGACAAGTTCTATCTTGACATTACTCACCGCACACCCGAATTCATACACGAGCGTTTCCCGATGATTTACGAGCGTTGTTTAAGTGAAGGCATTGATATGACCAAAGAGCTTATCCCCATTTTCCCGACCCACCATTACCTTATGGGCGGAATTAACGTCGATTTAAATTCAAGAACGCGTATCAATCGTCTTTATGCTGTCGGTGAGTGTTCCCATACGGGTGTTCACGGTAAAAACCGCTTGGCTTCAAACAGTTTGCTTGAAACTCTTGTTTTTGGTCGCAGAGCGGCAGAGGATATCAACCGCAGTTATAACGAAACTTCGGTTTACGGCACTGCTCCCGTACATTCGGTCGACGGCGCGCCAATGCCTACCGGCACAAGAACTTCAATTCGTAACATAATGCAAAAATGCCACTTTGTTTTACCTAACCCCGAGGCAGCAAGAAAATATCAGCCCGAGGTTGAAAACATAGCGGCAAGGCTTAATAACAAACGTTTCCAGATAACCAACGACTATCTTGAGGCAAGAAGTTTAGCTAATATTGCTTCGATAGTTTTAAAGGAGGTCATTCACAAATGATGCAGTTTTATATTGACGATATTATCAAAACCGCGCTTTTAGAAGACGTAAATTACATTGACGTTGCAGCAGATAACCTTTTGCCTGATACACAAGTGTCAACCGCAAAATTTTTAGCCAAAGCAGACGGCGTTTTGTGCGGTATTGACGTTGCACTTCGCGTGTTCGAGTTACTTGGCAACTTCGAAATGAAAAAGTATAAAAATGACGGTGACTCGCTCAAAAAAGGCGACATCATTGCTGAAATCAGTGGTCCTACAAAACTGTTATTAAAGGGTGAACGCACCTCTTTAAACCTTATTCAGCATATGTCGGGCATTGCAACAATGACTAATGAGGCAGTAGAGTTAATTAAAGGAACTAACGCCACTGTTGCCGACACAAGAAAAACCTTGCCGGGTCTTCGCGCCTTGCAAAAGTACGCCGTAACCTGCGGAGGCGGTAAAAACCACCGCTTTAACCTTTCGGATGCCGCAATGCTTAAAGACAACCACATTGACGCTTGCGGTAGCATTACCAAGGCGGTTTCTACTTTAAGAGAAAAAATCGGTCACACCGTAAAAATTGAGGTTGAAACCCGTAATTTAGACGAGGTTAAAGAGGCACTCGACACAGGTTGCGAAATCATTATGCTTGATAATATGGACTGTGCAACAATGAAAAAGGCGGTCGAAATGACAAACGGAAAAGCACTTTTAGAGGCTTCGGGCAACATTACTGCCGACACAATCCGCGCAGTTGCCGAAACGGGTGTTGACATCATTTCAATCGGTGCAATCACACATTCGGTTAAGGCTTTTGACATTTCTTTAAAAATTGTGAAATAGTTAAAATATTCTCGAATAAGAAAAAACGGGAGTTGCAAAATGAAACGCAAGGTTTGTATGATAATAGCCATTTTGACAATTATAATCACCGCTTTTAACGTGGGTTTTCTTGTCAAAGATGAATTCTTTTACAATATGAATAACCTTCCTAACGGAAAGCTTTTAAGAAGAGATTATGACCAAAATATTCTGTTCAGCTCAGGCATTTTACTTGAAATTTTTGAGGTCGAGCCGACCGACGAATATCCTGCCGCAATACGTGTTGCCGTAAAAAATGATAACACGGGTGAAAGCCGTACTATTTACTGGCAAATCGGCACACGCGAGAGTATTGTTACCTGGCCTGAAGGCAAAAGTACAACCGTTATAATCAACGGCGTGCCTATTGATTATGTAAAGGGATATTACGACTGCCGTGATTATGCGAATTTCACTTATGTCCCCAAAACCGACAATGACGGAAATTTATAATATTCATAATATTTATTAATTATACGCGCAAACTATACTTATAGTTTGCGCGTATTTTTATAAAGGAGAATATTATGAAAAAAATTATTTGTAAACGTGAATATGATACTGAAGTTGCATATTTAATTAAAAAATTCACCGTCGGTGAATTGGGCGATGCTGACGGTTATGAGGAATCACTTTACGAAATGCCTGACGGAAAACTTTTTCTCTATTTTAGCGGCGGTAAAGAGTCAATTTACCCTACCGAAAACATCAAAAGCATTTCCAAAGAAAAGGCAGCGGTGTGGCTTAAAGAACACGAATGATTTTTAAAATAAAAAAGCCGAGGG
>JAZOQD010000159.1:0-14874 GCA_045655925.1 Acutalibacteraceae bacterium
ACCGCTTGGCCTCCGACTTCAAGGAATGCAACGAAGGGAGAAACAAAAGCGATTAAAATTGCAAGAATAGCGGTTGTTGTAATGGTTGCAACAGAGGCGTTGCGGGTAATAGCAACACAACCAACTGACTCGCCGTATGTAGTGTTCGGGCAACCGCCGAAGATAGCGCCTGCGATAGAACCGACACCGTCGCCAAGGAGAGTTCTGTGGAGACCGGGCTCTTCGAGAAGGTCAGAACCGATGATGGAAGAAAGGTTCTTATGGTCAGCGATATGCTCTGCGAAAACAACAAATGCAACAGGAACATAAGCAACTGCAACAGTTGCAAGATATCCCAAGTTGAAATCCTTAGCGCCCTTGATAGCGGCAAGGAATGAGAACTGAGGAAGCGCAACAAAGGTGTTAACATTAACGCCGTTTGCTACGAGAGCTTTAAAAGGAGCGAAATCAATAACCTTAAGAGCATCGTTGCCTGCAGCATAACCGATAGCGGTGAAAACTAAAGCAACTGCATAGCCTGCAAGAACACCGATAATAAAAGGAATAAGCTTGGTCATCTTCTTGCCGTAGGTTGAGCAGATAACAACAACAAAGAGGGTTACAATTGCGCAAATGAAGGAAACCCAGATGTTAGTGGTCATAATAAATGAACCGTTACCGTCCTGCGGGCCATAGGAAAAAACATCATTGATAGCGGCACCTGCCAATGAAAGACCGATGATTGCAACAGTTGGACCAATAACTGCGGCAGGCATCAACTTGTTAATCCAAGCAACACCTACGAACTTAACAACGATTGCGATAATTACGTAAACAAGACCTGCACAAACAGCACCGATAATTAAACCCAGGTAGCCCAAGCTTAAGGATACTGCACCTGCGAAAGCTGCGACCATCGAGCCGATAAAGGCAAAGGATGAGCCAAGGAAAACAGGGCTGCGGAACTTAGTGAAGAGCTGATAAACGAGTGTTCCGACACCGGCGCCGAAAAGAGCGGCTGAAGCGGACATTCCGTTACCAACGATTGCGGGAACTGCGATGGTTGCTGCCATAATGGCTAACAACTGCTGAATTGCGAATACAATGAGTTTGCTGAATTGCGGTTTATCTTTGATTCCATAAACCAGATTGTTATTCATTTTTTTAACCCTCCAAAAAATATATTTAAAGGTGGATAAAATCAATTCACCCTTTAAAATTCATTCTACCACATATAGTTCGACATTTCAAACAATAATAACAATATTTTCGACATTTTTTGAAAAATTTAAGGACAAAATTTAAAAGGTCGGCTTAATTGCCAGAATAACCAATCAATTAAGCCGACCGATATGTTTTATTTTAATTTTTCCTTAGAGCTTGTGCCCAATTGAACAAAAATCCCGAGCACAATTATAACAAGACCCAAGATAGATAAAGGGTTGATTTCCTCTTTTAATATAAGCGAGGTCCAGATAAGCGAAACGAAGGGAGTTATGTAGGCGAGGTTGGATATTTTTGCAGTATCGCCCAAGTCCAATGCCAATGCCCAGGTGGTAGTTGCAATGGCGAGAACGAAAATTCCGTTATAAGCAAGCCCCGCAGTTTCTATTAAGCCAAAGCTAAAATTTGAACCCATAAAAGCATTAACGAGCAGGCTTAAGAGAGCGGTTGCAAAAAAGGATAGCATCAAGGATATCTGCTTATCGTAGCGAAATTTTTTGTTTAATGCTGTAAAAACGCCGTAGGAAATGGCGGCTAGTATGCAAAGACCTGTCCCTAAAAGAGAATTGCGGTTGAAGCTTAAAATATCGCCGCCTGCCACCGTCATAACACCTAAAAAGGATATAAAAATGGCGATACCCTTGCGCCAGGTCATTTTCTCTTTAAGAATTAAAACCCCAAAAACAACGCTCATAATGGGCCAAAGATAGTTGATTATAAACGCCTGAGAGGCGGGCATTTTATTAGTCCCGAGATAAAGAAAAACATTATAGAAAAATGTTCCGGGCAGTCCGATTAAAATCATAATAGCTATATCTTTAAGCTTTAGGGCTTTGAAATTTTTAAAGTTGCCGCCAATAAAAATACTTATTAAAAGCGCCATTCCTGCAAAACCTGCGCTCAGCATTAAAACCTCAAAGCTATTCAAAGTGTTGAGCAATAGTTTTGAGACGGTTGCAATGGTTGACCAGAGCAGAATGGAAACAGCAGCATAAAATCCGGATTTTTTCATATATTGTCTTCCTTAATATTAAAGTAATAAGATTATAACAAACCTAACACATGGTGTCTATAATATTTATTTTATAAGCTTTCGGTATTGATTGGGCGTCATACCCGCCGCCTTTTTGAAAAACGCGCAAAAATATGATGAATCACTAAAGCCGCAGGCTTCTGCAATCTCGGCAACCGATTTTTGCGAGGTGGAGAGCAACTGCTTTGCTGCAAAAAGACGCGTTTTAACAATATATCTATGCAGACTGTAGCCTTTTGCCCTTGAAAAAAGGTTATTTATATAAAACGGATGGTATGAAAAATGCTTCGCAACGTCTAAATTAGTAATGTTTTTAGAGCAGTTCTGGTTTATAAACGCCTCGATTTGCGAAACAATATCATTATTTTCTGAAATGTTGCGTTCAGAACTCATAAACCTGATTTTGCAAAGCGCGGTTTTCAAAAGCGCCGAGCAAAAGGACTGCTCGTCAGGTTCGGAAAGGTTTAGCCCTGCAATAGTGTCAAATGCGGCGGAAAGAATCTCACTTTGTCTTATAACCTGAGGTTTTTCAAAAAATGGCAGACAATCAAAAGAGAAAACCTCATTCTTATTGAACAATTTTGGGGCAACCGGCGTTCGCGCCGCCTTGCAATCAAAATCGGGAGAAAAATCAAAGTTTACAATATAATATTCAGCCGCCGACCCCTTGAATGAAAGCTTATAGGGGTGGGCGGGAGGAATAGTTATAATATCACCCGTATAGAGCTTATGCTGCTTTGCATCAACTTCAAAATAAACGCAACCATTTATAATGTAAAACAGACGAAAATCAAAAGCACAAAGGTCGGTTTTGTAATCTTTATCAGACTTAACCTTATCAAAAAATCTAACATAAGGGTTGAAATTTTGAATTTCCATAACGGCTCCAATCTTTGTTTTTCAACATTTTATGTTTATTTATCAACTTGATTATATTATAAATCTAAATTATAATCAAGAAAAACCAACAAAGAGGGTAAGCAAAATGCTTAAGAAAATGACAGTTGCAGTTATAGGTTGCGGAGAATTTGCAAGAGCGTTCGTTCCGCTTTTTCAGAATCATCCAACAGTTAAAAAGGTATATGTTTGTGACCTTATAAGAGAAAAGGCCGAAATGTATAGTGAAAAAATTTCAGTTGATATAATTGATTCCTTTGAAGATGCCATAAATTCTAAGGAGATAACCGCCGTTGCCGTTTTCACTCAGCGCCATACCCATGGCGAACTTGTCTGCAAGGCATTACTGGCAGGGAAGGATGTTTATTCTGCAGTTCCGATGGCGGTAACGGTTGAGGATTGCAAAAAAATAATCGATGCAGTAAAAGTAAGTGGCAAAACCTATATGATGGGCGAAACCTGTGTTTATTACCCATCGGCAATGTATTGCGAGAAAAAGCAAAAGCAAGGCGATTTTGGAAACTTCGTTTATGGCGAATCGCAGTATTACCATGATTTAAGCCATTTCCCCAAGCCCTTCCGCGAGGATAGAGCGTCATCGGCTGTGCCGCCGTTTTTCTATCCAACCCATTCAACCGCAATGATTCTTCATGCAACCGGTTCCTATGTTACCAAGGTAACGGCATTCGGCTATGTTGATAAAGAGGAAAATACCCCCTATAAAAAAGGCGAAAACCATTGGGACAACACTTTCTCAAACGAGTTTTCTTTGATGCAGCTTTCAAACGGCGGAATCGCAAGAGTTTCGGAATGCCGCAGAATCGGCTACAAGGCGCCAAGCTCATATATCTCGGGTTTTTACGGAACCAAGGGCTCATACCAGTTTTCAAACGCCCAGCATATCCTTACCGCACTTACTGAAAAGGGTGTAACTTTAGAAGACGTTAGTGATGAGGTTAATCCCAAGGATATGACTGCCAATAAAGGCCTCCCCGATTTTAAAGAAAAGGTTGCAAATCATAGTTTTCAGGGGCTTTCATATTCACCGATGCATGATGAAAGATATGAGAAACTGCCCGAGGAGTTTAAAAATATGCCAAAGGTCAACGGACATATGGCATCGCATCAGTTGTTGATTGATGATTTCTGCACTGCAGTTGCTAAAAATAAAATGCCTTATGTATACGCCTGGCGGGCCGCAAGATATACAATCCCGGGTCTTGTTGCTCATGAGAGCGCATTAAAGGGTGGAGTTCCTTTAGATGTTCCCGATTTTGGAGAGGCGCCTGAAAAATGAGTTATATAATTGATTGGTTAACCGCCGCTTTTTCAAGCCCTCACTCCTCGATAGCGCAAATTATAGGATTTGTTCCGCTAGGTATGGCTTTGTTCATTTTTAAATATAACAGCCGTAAAAAAACATTGATTTTAAAAATGACGGCCGATGGGTTATGGGCAGTTCATTTTTTTATACTGGGTCAGTTTACCGGCGGTGCTATAAATGTTGTCAATATCGTTCGTGGTTACGTTTTCTTGAACCGGAATAAAAAATGGGCTTCAAAAATATATATCCCGATTATATTTTGTGTTTTAATACTTTTAACTGCAATTCCTGATTTTCAAGGCCCAAAAAACTTTCTGGCGGTTTTCGGTTCGATATTGGCGGTTATAGGTTTCTGGCAAAATGATATTAAAAAGTTGAGGATATATAACTTTCTGGGAATCAGCCTTTGGCTTATATACGGTATTTTAACCGTTTCAGTTCCGGTTGTTATCTCGAACGCCTTTTCTATAATTTCGATAATTTCTTCCTTTAAAAAGAAAAAATAAAAGGACTCCTCAAGGAGTCCTTTTTCCTTTAATGATGGTGCCCGTGATGGTGATGGTGGTGATGGCCGTGATGAGTATGGGTATCAACCGTGCAGTTCTGCTCGTGGCAATGCTCGCCCTCAGCCTCAATTTCCAAGGTGGCGTGGCCTATATTATGCTCGGCTAACTCGTGGCGCACCTTTTCCTTAATTTCGCCTGCGTTGGCGTTGGTCACAATATGCATCGTTGCGTAATTGTTTTGTCCGTCCATACTCCAGATATGAACATGGTGGACATCGAGCACTCCTTGGATTTCTAAAAGATGCTCTTTTATCTCATCGATTTCAATTCCATGAGGGATTTTTTCAAGCAGGAGCTCGAGAATCTCTTTCAAGGTTTTAATAGCGTTTATAAGAATAAATATTGCAACTGCTATTGAAAGCAGAGGGTCTATAATGGCGAAATCGGTAAACCTCATAACAACGGCGCCGATTAAAACAACCACCCAACCGAGAACATCTTCAAGCATATGCAGGTTTACGGCTTTTTGATTTAACGAATGGCTGTCCTTTGTAACTAAAGCGGCAATAAAGTTGACCGCAACGCCAAAAACCGCAAAAATTATCATTCCGTTGTAATTGATTTCGGCAGGGCTTATGATGCGTAGAATGGCATTATATATAACTGCCGCCGAGCCGAAAAGCAGAATAAGCGTTGTTATAACGCCACCCAAAACCGAATACCTTAAATATCCGTAGGTATAGCTGCTGTCGGGTTGTTTTTTGCTTTTGCGTTCAAGAAAATATGAAATTCCAATACTTGCGGCATCCCCAAGATCGTGGACTGCATCTGAAATGATTGCAACACTACCCGTAAAAATGCCGCCTATAAATTCAAATAACGAGAAAAACAGATTAAGGATAAAGGCTATTAAAATATTTCTTTCGGTTTTCATAAAACACCTTTCTTAACTTTCTGTAACAGGAGAAGTAGCAAAATCGCGCCTGAGTTTTTTAACCCTCGGGAAATAGAAGCAAAGCTGGGTAGCAATGCAAAGTATCCATCCAACCGGCCATACTAAATAGAGGTAGGTAAGGTTATCAGGGAATAGCGGGTAAATAATGTAAACCCAAACAAAACGCAGAACGCACATAAATATGAATGTGGTAACGGTTGAAACAAGCGGTTTGCCCATGCCCTTTAAAGCCGCGTCAGTAATATTATTTATTCCGCAAATGAAATATGTGCTCGAAATAAGCACCATCTTCTGTTGAGCAAAAGCTACAATGGCAGGGTCATCGGTCATAAGCGATGCCAATTGACCCGAGAAAATTGCAGATAATGCGCCGAAAAAAGCACCGAAAGCAACATCGATAATAACGCCGCATTTAACAGATTTTACTGCACGGTCTATATTTTTTGCGCCTATATTTTGGCTGACATAAGGCATAACCGAAAGAGCGGGGGCAGAAATAAAGCAATATATAATAGCGTCAAAATTATTAGAGATAGACATCCCGGTAGTTGCCGCAGGGCCTAAAGAGTTAACCGCCGCGGTAATTATAACGTTTGCGAGGGAATAGAACGACTGTTGAAGACCCGAAGGTATCCCAATAGAAAGTATATCCCGAAGTTCGTTCTTATAAAACTTAAGGTAAGCGAAATTGATTTTAACATCGCCGTTATTTTTGAGCAGCGCTTTTATGGCAAGAATTGCTGAAAAAGCCCAGGAAATAATGGTAGCAACTGCAACGCCGACAACGCCTAATCTAAAAGCGCCTACAAATAAAAGGTTGAATAAAATTTTCAAGGTTCCGCCCAGAATAAGATAAATCATAGGGCGTTTTGAATCACCGCTTGAACGTAAAATGGTGGCGCAGAAATTATAGACCATCAAAATCGGAACGCCGGCAAAATAAAGGCAGAAATAGGTTTTTGCGCCGTTGAATAATTCATCGGGGCAGTTAACCAGATGAAGAAAAACATTAGAAAAGATAATGCCGACAGCGCCAATCAGAACACCGCCCACTATTGCAACCATTAAAGAAGTGCCGATAGAGCGGTTGACCTTTTCTTTTAGCTTAGCGCCGATATTTCTGGCAATAACAACATTAGCCCCTGCCGAAGCGCCGATAAGCAAACCTGTTATAAGGGATATAAGAGTGCTGCAGGTTCCAACAGCGCCGACCGCAATTCCGCCGCCCGTATCAAAGGTTTTTAAAACGGTCATATCAATAATATTGAATAATGATTGAACAACGTTCATTATCATTATAGGCAGTGAAATGGAAAGTAAGCCTTTATAGATGCTGCCGGAGAGCATATTAACTTCTTTTCTAAACATAATATCACCGGTGTTCTTAAAAAATCTGAGGCAAATAATTATCTTCTTAACCATTATAGTCCCCAAAAATTTAAAAAGCAACCAATAAAGAAAAAACATCCCAAGAATTAACTTGAGATGTCTTAAGCATTTTATTTTGTGCTATTAAGGTATTCTTCAACTGCTTCATAAGCTGTTTTTCTCGAGAAATTGAATTCATCAAAACCGGAATATCTCTTGCCAATTATCTTGTAGCCGTTCTTGGATTGTTCAACCTCATACAACTCATTTTGTATAACTTTATCGAGAAAATTTTTAGCTTGGCCGGCTACAAAGTGGTCGCTGTCGTCGGTCAACTCAATAAGATAAGGGACACCCTCATCTCCTAATTCATAAATTGTTTTGACATCCATATTTTCCACAAAACCCTCTTTATATGCCCAACAGTTATAATCGGCTATAACTCGGTTGACATTTAAAAAGCCAAGAGCGATAAGAGTTACACTTGCGGTAATAAGAGCGACTTTAAGCACCTTAATCTTTGGAACAAACAAACGGATAACAAGGCTTATAAAAACTATTGCAAGGAATAGCATAAAAGCGCTCGTTGTGATTCTCAATCTTGTCATGCCAAAGGTTTCGATATAGAGAATCATTTTTGATAATGCGGTTGCTATAATCACGAGGGTGAAAACACTCATGAATAAGCAGAGCAGGCGGGAAGGCAAGCCCATTTTACCCTCGCTTTTTGTTGATAGAAGCAAGGCTCCAAAAATTATAGCGAAATTTATTACTGCAATAATAACCATTTCAAAAAAGCCTCTTCTTGCATAATCGGACAACGAAAAAGCATAGTTATCGGGCAGAAAACCTCGGAATGCACTGAAGAAATAGGCGAGTTGCGAAAACAGATAGGCAAAATAACAAACCGAGATAACCGAAAGAAAGGGTATTATAATAGTGCTGTCGATACCTTTAAAGCTGCTTTTTACGAATGGTTTCTTTTCCTCAAGCTTAGAATAAAAGCAAAAAGAAATTATAAAAGGCGCAAGAATAATGCCGATAATAATTTTTAAAACGGCATTGGAAGAATTCTCGGCAATTGTTTGAATAAGTCCGCTGAAGGCAGCGTCAGATGAAATGAGCAGGGGGACCACTATTAACAAAACAGGGATTGATAAAGCAATACCCAGCAAAATTTTGCCGATGCCTTTTTTCTTAATGATTTCGGCAGAAAATAGAGAAAGTATGGTTTTAGGAACAAAAGAAAGACTATTTGAAAAACTTGAACCTACAAGCCTTAAAATGCCCAAATCCCCTTCCGGCGCATTCTTTGCAACAAGGGCATTAAAGAAGACCAAGGAAAGCAATATAACTGCCACAAAACTCCAAAACTTAACCTCGCCGTTTGAGGTGATTGAAAATGAAACAGGAAGTATAACCGCCAAAATTCCGCAAACGGAAGGGAATATCCCTATTTTAAAATTCTTATTGTGCAGATAAAGGAAAATGGTTGCGAATATTATAAGGGAGGCCATGGTGAATCCAGCATTAAAGCCTCCAAAAAATCCGATAGTGGAAAGAATAAGTGCTCCTAATAATAACAATGCAGAGAAAATCAAATCTCTTTTTTCAAGTGGGAATGTATCAGGAACGGGTTGCGGAATCGGTTCTTTTTCCAAAGTTTCGGGTGTTACTTTATTTTCTTCCATTGTTTTCACTCCTCGGGGGTGTATTTAAGAATATCGCCGGGTTGGCAATTTAACTCGCGACAGATGTTTTCAAGGGTTGAAAAGCGGATGGCTCGAGCCTTTCCAGTTTTAAGAACAGAAAGGTTTGCCTGAGTAATTCCGATTTTTTCAGCAAGCTCAGAAGAGGAAATTCTCCTTATTGCCAATATAACATCAAGATTTATTTCTATCATTTTAATATTCCTCTCATATCGTCAGGTCATTTTCTTCTCTTAATTCAACGGCACCTTGCATAACATTTTTCAAAGCTCTGAGAAGAAGACCGGTAAAGCCTCCGGCGAACGCAGCGAACATAAATGGCAAATAGAATAAGCCGCCGACAAAGGTGATTATTCCGATTGCGAAGCAACCTAATGAAACAATTTTAAGGAGACGCACATTCTGCAGAATAAAGACGGCTTTGGCTTTGATATTGAATAATAATTTCAAAAGAGAGGCAAGAATAACCCCTGCAAAAACGGCGGAAGGATAGAAGGTCAACCCAAAGATTTTTAACAATCGGTTAAGAGCCTCGCCCTCGGGCTTGAATCCTCTGAAAGCAGTCATATACAATCTGAACAGCATAGGACCTATAAATATGAGGGCTAGAAGAATTACCGATAAAGCAAAACAAACAACGATTGAAAGATAAACAGATTTTTTACTATTCCACATAAAGTCTTACCTCACTTTACAAAGTTTTACAAGGCAATAGTAACATGTCGATTATCGTTTGTCAATATAAATTTATCGTTTATCGATAATTTTTGCGCCTCAAAAGTCAAAAAAACAGCCGCATAAAGCGACTGCTTTTTGACAATTTTATATTTATTGATATTTAGAATATTATTTTATTTTCATAATTATATTTCCTGTGTTTGCTTTGCTAATAAAAAAAGCGGAATTTATTTCAAATTCCGCTCTTTTTTATTTGAGTTTATTTGCATTTATCAGGAAAAGATTATACATCAGATTTTAATGATACCAAAAGCGCTGAGCACCGAGGAAATCAAAATCAATACAATAAAGATAGGAGCGATGTATTTAACCATAACAACAAACAGTTTTTTGCTTTTGAATTGAGTGTTTCCGTTCTCTATTTCTTCTATCAATGTTTTCGGCTTGATAAAGTAGCCAACAAAAATGCAGGTAACAAGCGCAACTATCGGCATGATAACGCTATTGCTTATAAAATCAAAGAAATCAAGGAACTGCATGCCGATAATCTTAACATCTGCCCATACACCGTAACCAAGTGTTGAGAGTAAGCCTAACGCTATACTGCCTATTAAAACGATTAAGCAGGTGGTTTTGCGCTTCAATTTAAATTTGTCTATAAAAATGGAAACAACGGTTTCCATCAACGAGATAGAGGAGGTCAGAGCGGCAAGTAATACCAAAACAAAGAATAATGCGCCGACAAGTGTGCCTCCGGGGAAGGATTCGAACACTTTCGGGAGAGTAACAAACATAAGGCCGGGGCCTTGGCCAAGAGCACTCTGGTCGCCACCCGAGAAGGAAAAAACAGCAGGAATAATCATCAAACCGGCAAAGAATGCAATACCGGTATCAAACAAGCTGATTTGGCGGGTAGCGCTTTCGATATTTACATCTTTTTTCATATAAGAACCATATGTGATCATAATGCCCATCGCTAACGACATAGAATAGAACAACTGACCCATAGCGGCAAGAACGGTTGTAACCGAGAAGTTAGAAAAATCGGGTTTTAAGTAATAAACAACGCCGTCTAAAGCACCCGGCAAGCAGATAGAATATATTGCAACGCCAATTGATAACACAACAAGCACCGGCATCATAAATTTACTTACCTTTTCGATGCCTTTTTCAACGCCAAGTAATACTATAAGGGCGGTTAATCCAAGGAAGATAGCAAAATAGAAAATAGGCTCGCCGGTTGAGGAAATAAAGTTATTAAAATATCCGTCTTGCGCCGCTGATGACATATTTCCGCTACAGAATGCAACCAAATATTTTGTTACCCAACCACCGATTACCGAATAATAGGGCAAAATTATAATCGGAACGAGTGATGCCAGATAGCCGAGGAAGGCAAATTTTTTATTGAATTTAGCAAATGCCGAAACGGCGCTAAGTTGCGATTTGCGACCCAAAGCAATTTCGGTTACCATCAGTGTAAATCCGAAGGTAACTGCTAATATAATGTATACGAGCAAAAACATACCGCCGCCGTATTTAGCTGCTAAGTATGGGAAACGCCAGATATTGCCTAAGCCAACTGCCGATCCTGCAGCAGCCAAAACAAATCCCAATTTACCTGAAAATCCGCTTCTTTTGTGTTCCATATAAAAACCCCTGACTAATATGACGTAATACAATATTGATTTATTATTGCATATTTTTCAAAGAAAAACAATACAGCAAATAAAAAAATAATAAGAAGAATTAAAAATAAAAACTCGGCACATCAAACGGTGTTCCGAGTTTTTTGGCAAGTTGCACCGATTTAGATATCGGCTTGTTTACTGTTTTGTGCTTATGTTAATGTCACCGGTTTCGGTTGTGATTTCACATTTTCCGCCTGATGTTGTTTTAGGAACCGAAATGTTACCCGTATCGGTTCTTGTTATAAAAACTTTATCGGATAGGAGGCTACCTTTTACACTACCTGTATCCGTTTCTACCAGAAGCTCTGCGGCATCGCAACCGTCAAAATTTATGTCGCCAGTGCTTCTTTTTATCGAAATTTTTTCGGCAGCAATAAAGCTTTTTAAAGTGATATCGCCTGTGTCTCCAACTGATAAAAGGCTCTTGCAGGCAATATCATCGAGATTGGCTTTGCCCGTTGAAACATCGATTTTAACAGCATTGGCAATATCTGAACTAACAACAGAAACCTTACCTGTTGAAACCGAAAGCTCGAGCGAATCGGCAAAAATATGCTCGGCTTTTATACTGCCTGTTGATGTTTTGATTTTTATTGAACCTTCTGCTGAGGCTGAATTTTCAACATTGCCCGTGCTTGTGATGACATCGATGCTATTAAAACTAAAATCCTTTGCTATTTTAATATCACCCGTGCTCGATTTTGCCAAAAGTGCGCCGCAGTCGCCTTTGGGTAAAAATACGGTGATTTTGGGAGTGGCGAAATTGATGCCAATGTGGTTATGCCATTTTCTTGTATCGACCGCTTCGATTTTAAGCATTCCGTTTTCTACTGAAACCGAGTGTTTAACGGTAGATTGCTCATAGCAACCGACCCGTGTTTTACCATCTTCGGATAGAACGAATGTAATATCGGCAGTATCGGTTAAAAGAGAAATATCAGAAAAGCTTTCGCTAATTTCGTATAGATTGGTTTCATACGTTGTGGTTGAAAGCTTCGTAAAATCCCAATCGAGCGCCATCATAACGCCAACAAAAACGATTGCGCCAATCAGTATTAAAGAGGCGGCTATAATAAGCCATATTTTTGTTTTATTCATTCTTTGCATCCTCCCTCTTTATAAGATGGGATTTGATTTTTTCTGTGATTTTCTGAGTTAGCAAAACCGTGCCTTTGGTTGCAAGCTCGCAACCGTAAAATGTTAAAATGCCAACTCCTGATAAAACAAGTGCAGCGCCGATAACTGCGGCTGCAACAATTTTGCTATTTGAGAAAATAAGAGAAACGCCGAGTGTAACGCTGCCAATGGCAGTTGCAATCAGCGAAACAAAAACCGCCCAAAGAGAAATTACTACCGCCCAAAGCACAGCATATAAAGAAAAAGCAACAGCCAAAGCGGCAACAAGAAGCGAAATCCATATAGGAGAGCCAAGTATTAAAAGAATGATTTCTGTAGCACCGATGCGCCTTTTTTGAATGGCGGGTTTTATAGATGTTGAGTCAGGGTTGCACGCATTATCAACAGCAGGCGCTTCCGGCTTCTCATTATTATCAACACCCAGCATCTCGTCAACTGAAACGCCGAAAATCTCTTTTAGTTTTATTAAGTTATCTATAGTCGGAACGGTTTGGTCTTTTTCCCAAAGACTGATTGTTTGTCTGCTGACAAGCAATTTTTGTCCAAGTTCTTCTTGCGACATTCCGAGTTGTTTTCTATATGTTTGTATTTTTTCACCAACTGTCAAAAAACCGCCTCCCTTATTTAACTGTATTGTAGCAAAAACAGAACAGAAAATAAAGCATATTTTACTTGATTATGTCAAGTGGCACTTGCAAAGTTACTTGTTTTAGTTCAAGTCCTCCCCGAAAGCCGTTTTTGGCTTAGGATATCTATAAAATTCAACCACTAAAAAAACACAAAGAAAAAGTTCGAAACCGTTGTGGTTTTGGACTTTTCTGCGCCGAAGCTTAAATCGGTTCGCATTGTTGGCAAGTTGCACCGAAAAAGATATCAAGGTTGCAACCAACAAACAAATCGGAATTTGCTGCTATAAATCAATATTGATTTCGTACTTATCTTCAATGAGTATATAGTTCACATTATACTTCTGTGCGAGGTCTAACATTTCTGCATTATCTACCAACACACTATCCATTGTACACCATTCATCATCCAAACGATTTTCAATGGTGTTTGCATATTTCTTTATGTCAGCAAAGTGATTTTTGATATATTCCTCACTCATTATAAGACAGTAATATTTGATGTTTTCAAGATATTCGGAACCAAAGTCCTTCTGCCAATCGAATGGAATATAGCAACCTTCAACAATTAAGTTCTGCGTGTTTTCAATAGCAGTTTTTATCATTTCACGAACAATCGGCCACAAGTATTCGGTTAATTCATTATCATCCATAGGGGTGAGTTCTGTGTTTCCGCTACGAATTAAACCCATTTTCAGATGGTCTATTGATAGATATGGATATTTATATTTTTCAAGCAATTTTTGAGCAAGTACCGTTTTGCCTGTATGCGATGCACCTGTAATTAGAACAATCATTATCTTCATCCCTACAAATTCAAGTTTATCGGTCTGTTTGTTTACATATCCTTTTTACCCAGTTTGGTCTTGTTGCCCTTTTCATCCATAATGTAGGTGTTGTCCAGATCGGCCATCAGGCTGGCCTTGATGTTGGCCACATAGCGGCGGCGCAGCTCGGCCTGCTCGGCTTTTTCCTCTTCGGTCAGACCCTCGGCCTTAGCTTTACGGGCAAGCTCGTTGATGCGGGCAATATCTTCCTTGGTGATATAGATGGATTCACTCATATATAACGCTCCAATTCTGCCATAATGCGGCCCTTTTTGGATTGGCCGTGGATGGCTTTTACAATGCATTTACCGCTGCCGCGGCAGGTGACGGTGTCCCCTTCGGATACCGCGCGGTCGGGTTTGGTACACTCTACATGGTTTAAGGAAACCCTGCCTGAGGAGATCAATGCCGCCGCCTTTGAACGGGACAGGGAGAAGGCGGAGGCAGTTACCGCATCCAGCCGCATGGTGGCAAAGGTGTCCCGAATAACTTTCACAGTGCGAGGGGGAGGGGTCAGCTCCTCCAGAGAGATGGATACGCCGCTGACAGGGTAGCGCCCTACCTTTTCCAGTTGGGAGCGGACGATATCGGCCGTTTCGGCCAGCACGATGGCTTGACAGCGGTTTTCCTCCACCAGCAAATCGCCGATCTTTTCTCTGGTCAGTCCCAGTCCCATAATAGAGCCCAGCCAGTCCCGGTGGGACAGCTTTGCTCCGGCACTGGCGGTGAACTGTACGGCGGCGAGGGGGTGGTCGCCGGAGGGCCAGTCCTCTTCCTCCAGCCAATCGGGAAGAAAGACGCATATGGTACGCTCGGCGCCCTCAAACCCGCCTGTGAACAGGTGGCGGGGATGACCGGAGCAGTTGATCAGCCCTTCCACTGCCACACGCTGGGCAGGGGAAAGGAAGGCGGTGTGGGCA
>JAZOQD010000160.1:0-3071 GCA_045655925.1 Acutalibacteraceae bacterium
GTTCCCGAGGAACTCGCAACTTCTGTCCTCTTCGACAATGTAACCCTTAAGACCTACTCTGTTGAAGGCGATGACGGACTTATTCAGTTCGATTCCAAGGGTGGCTCTGAGTGCAGACATATTGCTGTTGCACCCGGCAGAACTCCAAGAAATCTTCCTACTCCTACTAAATACGGCTATGTATTTACCGGTTGGAAGTATGATGCTAAGGTCAGCGGCAAGACCGTTACTTATGACCTTACTACCAAGACTGTAATTTCTGCAGGTATTACCAAGGCATATGCAACATGGAAGCTTCGTGATGATGCTGTTGCTTTAACTGTTAGAACTAACAATGAGGATTATGACTTTGAGACTCCTCCTATTGTAGCAGTTCCCGGCAAACGCATTGAAACCATGCCTGCTAATCCGACATATCCTGACCAGGAATTCGTTGGTTGGTATCTTGATAAGAACCTTACCATTCCGCTTGATATAAATAAAGCTCCTATGGAGTCATGCACTATCTATGCAAAATGGAAAACCAATGGTTACCATGTAACCTTTGATAATGTTCCTAAGGATATTACCGGCAACACTGCTCGTTTCTCTGACCGTTATAAAATTATTGATGACCCTGACAACAAGGATAATAAGATTCTTTACTATAACCTTGAAAACGGTTCTAATAAATCTTCCTCTGCAGTAGCAAGAGCTATGCTTCATAACGGACATGAGGTAATCACCATAGTTCCTGAAATTCAGTATACCGTTAGATTCAAATATAAGATTACTGATTATAAAGAAGGCGGAGAAATGCGCTTCTTTACATCCAGCTATAACTCGACATGGTCTAACTTTACAGGTATGGTTGGCGTAGTTAATATAAACGGAAACACTGACGGTTGGCAGGAAATGGAAATGATATTCCCTGCATATTGCGAAACTGAAGACTCAGTATTCCTTTCTATCGGATTTGGCTCAAATGCAAAGATTTATGTTGACGATGTCGTTATCTATTCTGATGATAACGTTATGAACCTTTATGATTCAGTTGTTCGTTTCAACGTTAATGGCGGCGAACGTCTTGAGCCTATTTGCGGTCTCCCCGGCGATAAGATAAAGCTTCCGAAGCCCGTTCGCAAGGGCTATCAGTTCCTTGGCTGGTATGCAGACAAGTTGATGACTGAAGAGTTTGCAGGAACCGAATTTACCGATACTAACATTATGATTCATGCTAAGTGGTCTATCGGTATGTATGATGAGGGATTTGAAAAGTTCCCGACCACCATTCAAACTCTTGGTGTTCATGGTGCATACTCAATGTATAATGCCGGTGTTGAAGGCTTTGATGCAAGCAATGTTCATAGCGGTGCAACATCCTTGTTCCGCAATGGCGCTTCTGCAGGCGTTAAGTCATTCACCACAATGAGAAAGACCGGTTGGGAATTAACTCCTGGTGAGGAATATACCCTTACTATGTATGTTAAACCTACATCGGTAGGCGATCCTAATGCAACCATTAACCTTCTCGATATGAAACTTTATACAGGTATTAGATCCGGTGCTATTTCTGATGTTGTTTGCACCGTTGGCGACCTTAAAGTTGGCGAGTGGAATAAGGTTTCCTACACCTTCGTTGCAACCCAGAAATATCTTGGTCTTTCAACAGGCGCAGGTAATGACCTCTATTTTGATGATATCGAGGTTAGACTTGTAGGATATACCGGTGCTACTACCGGAGATTCCTCAATCAATCCGATAATCGTTCTTGCTATCGCTCTTGTAGCAGCAGGTGCATTACTGGTTACCGGCAAAAAAGTTTTCTCTAAATAAAATAGCTTAAAAAAACACCCGATGCCGCAAGGCATCGGGTGTTTTGCTTTATTTTAAATTATTTAAAAAGATTATATTTTTTAGAAGTTATAAATACAACTGTTCCAAGCAGCGCACAGATAATAAGTTCGCTTACTGCGACACTTAAAAAGGTTAAGCCAAAGGTGATAATTGTTGCTGTGCCATCCGTAAAAAATACAGTGAAAATTCCAACTGCAAGTCCGTTTAAAACAGTCGGTGGGATGGCGGCGAGAACCGGCATAGCTTTGATTTTCAGTTTTCCTATGAGGTTGATTAAAACCGCCGAAAGCAGAGTGGCAACCGTTCCAAATATAATGTCAACAATGCCAAACGGACTTGATATATTAGATAGCAGGCAGCCAATAGTCAGACCCGGAATGGCCGCGGGTGTTATTGCGGCGAGTATGTTGAGTGCTTCGGATAACCTGAACTGAATTGCACCAAAGGATAGGGAAAGCAGAGAGGATATATAGCTTAGCGCTATATATGCGGCGGCAATCATCGCCGAATTTATGATAAATTTTGAATCAAGTTTAATTTTATTTTTCATTTTGAAATCTTTCCTTATAGTAGTTAACAGCAAGGGTATCACAACGTTCGTTTTCGGGGTGGCCGGCATGGCCCTTTATCCAATTGAATGAAACCTTATGGATTGATAATAATAAAAGCAACGCGTCCCAAAGGTCAATATTTTGCGCAGGTTTTTTATCGGCTTTACGCCAACCGTTGTCTTTCCAACCTTGCGCCCAACCCTTTTCAATTCCGTTAACAACATATTGTGAATCGGTTGTTAGAACAATTTCGCATGGCTCCTTCAATGCCCTCAAGGCCTCTATGCAGGCCGTAAGTTCCATACGGTTATTTGTTGTGTCCTTTTCACCGCCAAAGAGCTCTTTTTCGCGTCCTTGAAATCTTAAAATCGCGCCCCAACCGCCAGGGCCGGGGTTACCTGAGCAAGCGCCATCGGTGAAAATTTCTACTTTTTTCATATCAATATCTGCGGAAACTGCCGACAACCTTGCCGAGAATTTCCATCCTTTCAGGTCTTATTGGGTCAAAATCGGGATTTTCAGGCATTAAATAAGGTGCTTCGCCGGGCTTCATTATAAGGCGCTTAACGGTCGCCTCATCATTCGCGGCCCTGAATCTCGATAATGCCCTGAGGAGCCGAGAGAATGTCGTGCTTCTCGATGTAGTCGAACAGCACGGGAAAGAGTGGGTGCAACTGCTCCAAC
>JAZOQD010000161.1:0-3898 GCA_045655925.1 Acutalibacteraceae bacterium
TGAAATCCCCACGAGAACTTGTAGTGCCATAATAGCCAACGGGATATAGGTCATGTATTTCCCGATATTGTTAATAAAAGGATCATCTTGTATGATGAGAATTAAACCTATAATTAGAACAATGGCTAAAAGCGCAGCAAATGTGGTTGCAATATTCCTTATAGTTTTCTTTGTTTTTTCTGAAACTTTTTTATCAGGAACAACCAGTCGCATCAACTTTATATAGCAATATCCAATCAATTCGAATATTCCTTCAACAAATATTTCTAAAAACAGTTCTAACAAGCATCCCATTATTTATTCTCCTTGGCGGTTTTGCAGGATGCGATCAAAAGTCTGCGGATATTGCCACAGAGTTTTTCTGCATACTGATATTGGGCGATATCTATTCTTTTGGTTTCATACATTAGTTTCAGCCAATAGCTTGTTTCGCTGGATTCCTTCAAAGCAATTTCCAATTTTGCCACAAAGTCTTTCTTGCTCTGTGCGTATTGTGCTTCGTGGATATTGGCGCCAACGGATGTGCCTGCCCTTGCAAGCTGATCGGTCATATAAGAGCTTTTTGGTGCGGTTACACCGTCAACAAGATTTACGATAGCAACAGCAAATTCAAAGGATAAGTCAAGTAATTTGTTTTCGGACATAAAAGCACCTTCTTTCAATGCAATTATATCATAATTTATTGTGATTTTCAATGATATATCGCTTGCGCGATATGATATACGGCGTTGCCATATGATATATTTGCGTTGCAAATATGATATAATATCCGTTCCCTTCATACGCGAAGCGTATATCATCTGCGAAGCAGATATCATAGCATCAGCTATATCCCCCGTTCCGCAAGGAACGGATATCATTGAAAAAGTCACCTTTGTCAGTAGACAAAAGTGACTTTTTTCGTGGCCCGCCCGAAGGGATTTGAACCCCTGGCCTTCAGAATCGGAATCTGCTGCGATATCCAGCTTCGCTACGGGCGGATATAAGCCGCTATCAGCGGCATTTATTTTTTGTTTTTTAATTCAGGGTCTGCCATAACGGCCTTTATAAATTTATCGCCCTGCTCGGAATATTTTGCAACATCCTTCTTCTTTTCAAGCTGAGTTCCATCAACAACGCGGCGGATAAGATGATAATTAAAATTCTTCGAATAACCGAACTCTATAGTATCAAACGCGGCATCAAAGGCGCTTCCGTTTAGCTGATAGCTTTTGCCATTGTTATCGGGCAATGAAAGAGAATTGTCAACAAAAACTCCGCCCGCTATTGTATCAAGGTCTTCTAGCGCCTCATCATCAACCATATATACTATGGCCTCCTTGTTCTGAAACTGCGCCATAAGCCTTGTTGATTTTGCTCTACCCGTTTCAAGCTCGCGCTCCTCATCGGGAATGGCGCAATCCATAACTAGCACATTTATTTCGCCATCGCCATTAGTATCCTCGGCATAATTCTCGGCTATCTCGGCTATATTTTCAATCATCCGACTGCTCAAATAGTGCTTAAAATAAACAACAACGGTCATATCATATTTAGTTCTGGTCGCGCACTGATGAACGCCAACCGTTAAAATTGCCGCAATTATAAGAAATGCCAAAAGCTTATAGCGCCAATAAAACCAGAAGTTTGATATCTTGCTCGAAAAGGTCTGCTTTACCGCAACCTCCGAAGGCTTAGGTGCCTCATAATTCTCAATATTATTTTCAAATTCTTGTTTTTTGCGCTTCAACTCAATAAGCTCCTGCTGCTCTTTTCGCTGCTTTGCTACCGCATCATTTTTCTTTGAATCAGCCATTTTTACCTCAATCAATACTTACTAATTTATAAATATTATACCACATTGTTATTTTTCTTTCAACCTTGGCAAATGACAACAATCACAATTCTTTCTGCCGCAGTATTCCCTCATACAGTCCGTCAACGCAGGTTCCAACCTCAACATAGCCTCGGCTTGAATAAAATTTCTCAAGTGATTTATTTCCAACTGCCGAATCAAGCCTCAGATACTTTATGCCCTGACTTTTAGTATATTCCTCTGCCTTTTCTAAAAACAGGCTCCCTGCACCTTTACAGTCAAGAACAGATGCTAAATGGTGCAAATAGTATGCAGAATCAGTATATGGCCAGCGCTCATCATTATGAAACAACGCCCCAACCGCAACAATTTTGCTCTTTTCATTATCAAAAAGAACAAATAGCTCGTCTTTAGACCGCCTTTGCTCATAGTAGCTCATCGGATAGCATTCATCATATTTCGTTTTGTTCCATTGTTCTATGCCAACCTCGTCCATCCAAGTAACTCGGCTCATAATAATGCTGAAAATATCGGAAATCTCGGTATTTTTAGCTTTTCTGAAAATATATTTTTCCATAAATTCCCTTTCAGGTTAAAAGATACTAACAAAAACAGCCCTGCATACTTTAGCTATGCAGGGCTTTAGATTAAACTTGGGGATATTCCGGTATAACAATTGCACAAACTATGTATGCCAAAACGCCGCTTCCGCCCAAAGCACAAAACAGCACCCAACCTAATCTTACAAGAGTTGGGTCAATATTAAAATACTCGGCAATACCTGCACAAACACCGGATAACATTTTATTACTTGATTTATAAAGCTTTTTCATAGTTCTCACCTTATAAATTAGTCAATACTTTTCATGGTGGGGAACAAGATGACATCGCGGATTGCGGGTGAGTTGGTAAGTAGCATTGTAAGTCTGTCAATACCGTAGCCGATACCACCTGTTGGGGGCATACCATGCTCAAGCGCATTAAGGAAGTCCTCATCAGTGTGGTTAGCTTCCTCATCGCCTGCGGCAAACATCTTCTCCTGCTCCTCGAAACGATGACGCTGGTCAATCGGGTCATTAAGCTCGCTATAAGCGTTGCACATCTCCCAACCGTTACAGAACAGCTCAAATCGCTCAACATAATCGGGGTTCTCAGGCTTACGCTTGGTAAGCGGAGAAATCTCAACCGGATGGTCCATAACAAAGGTAGGCTGAATGAGCTTATCCTCAACGAACTCCTCAAAGAAGAGATTCAAAATATCGCCCTTAGTATGCCTATCTTCATAATGAACATCGCGCTCATCAGCCAAAGCTTTAGCCTCGGCATCGGTCTTGATTTCACTAAAATCAACACCCGCATATTTTTTAACAGCATCAAGCATTGTTATTCTCTCGAAAGGCTTGGAGAAATCAATCATATGCTCGCCATAAGGAATAGTCTCACTGCCGCAAACCTCGTTTGCAAGATAGCGGAAAAGGTTTTCGGTAAGGTCCATCATGCCGTGGTAATCGGTATACGCCTGATAAAGTTCCATTAAAGTAAACTCAGGGTTATGACGGGTATCAAGACCTTCATTACGGAAAACTCTGCCGATTTCATAAACTCTTTCAAGACCGCCAACGATAAGACGCTTTAAGTAAAGCTCCAAAGAAATACGAAGCTTAACGTCCTCATCTAAAGCGTTGAAATGGGTCTCAAACGGACGGGCAGCTGCGCCGCCTGCGTTAGAAACCAACATCGGAGTTTCTACCTCTAAGAAGCCACGCTCATCAAGATAATTACGGATGGCGCGGATAATCTTGGTTCTCTTGATAAAGGTATCTTTGACATCCTGATTCATTATAAGGTCAACATAACGCTGACGGTAACGCATATCAGTATTGGTAAGACCATGGAACTTCTCGGGTAAAACCTGCAGGCTCTTGGAAAGCAGGGTTACAGAGGTAGCATGAATACTGATTTCGCCTGTTTTGGTTTTGAAAACCTCGCCAACGATACCAACAATGTCTCCGATATCATATTTCTTGAAATCCTTATATTCTTCCTCGCCAATGTTATCCCTTGCAACATAAGCCTGAATAGAGCCCTCTATATCCTGAACAT
>JAZOQD010000162.1:0-8434 GCA_045655925.1 Acutalibacteraceae bacterium
ACGACATGGCTACGATCCGACTTGCTTGCGGTAAGACCAACCTTGCTATGCTTATTCCTCCCGAGTATCTCCGCAAGAAAGGTTACAAGATCTGGACTGTTGGCGATGACATTGCTTGGATGCGCATAGGACCTGATGGCAGACTTTATGCTATCAACCCTGAAAACGGCTTCTTCGGTGTTGCACCGGGAACCAACGAGAAATCAAACTTCAACGCTTTGGCTTCAACAAAGCAGGGCACCATTTTCACAAACGTTGCTCATGACCTTTCTAACAACACTGTTTGGTGGGAGGGACTCAATAAGGATCTTCCCCAGAACGCAAACGACTGGAAGGGCAACAAGTGGGATGCTTCTAAGTTCAACAAGGCTGATAAGTCAACCTGCGCTGCCAACCCCAACTCTCGTTTCACCGCTCCCGCAAAGAACTGCCCCTGCATTTCTGAGGAGTTTGATAAGGGTGCCGGCGTTCCGATTTCTGCTATCGTATTCGGCGGCAGAAGAGCAAAGACCGCTCCGCTCGTATATCAGTCAAAGTCTTGGGAGAACGGTGTATTCATCGGTTCTGCTATGGCTTCTGAAACAACCGCAGCAGCTGCCGGCGCAGTAGGCGTTGTCCGTCGTGACCCGATGGCTATGCTCCCCTTCTGCGGCTACAATATGGCTGACTACTTCCAGCATTGGCTCGATATGGGCAAGAAACTTGGCGACAAGGCTCCCAAGATCTTCAATGTTAACTGGTTCCGCACCGATGATGAAGGCAACTTCCTCTGGCCCGGATTTGGCGACAATATGAGAGTTCTTAACTGGATTATTGATCGTTGTGAAGGCAATGCCGATGCAACCGAGACCGCTATCGGTTATGTTCCGAAGCCCGAAGATATCGACCTTACTGACTTAGATATGGATATGGATACTTTGAAGAGCATCTTAACTGTTGATAAGGATATGTGGCTTAAGGAGTGCGCTGAAATCGAAGAACACTACAAGAAGTTTGGCGACAAGCTTCCCAAAGAGCTTCGTGAGCAGCTTAACACTGTTAAGGCAAACCTCGAGAAATAATTAAAGCAAAACAAAAAGACCCGAAGAGAAATCTTCGGGTCTTTTTTATTTTATAATTCCGCCGCCTAAAACCTTATCTCCGTCATACAAAACAACCGATTGACCGGGGGTTATTGCCCTTTGCGGCTCCGAGAACTTGATTAAAACCTCATCGCCCTCAACCGTTACTATAGCAGGCTGCTCAACATGGCGGTAACGGATTCTCGCCTTGCAAGAGAATGACTTTTCCTTAGGTTCTGAAAGCCAGTTAAACTGATTGGCTTTCAAAGTATCCGAATAAAGCTCGCTATCCTCGCAAAGCGTAACGGTATTGTTGATAACATCCTTTTTCCCAACAAACATTGGTTTGCCGAGCGCAATACCTAAACCCTTGCGCTGACCGATTGTATATCGGATAATTCCGTTATGCAAACCCAAGGGCTTTCCGTTTGTGTCAACAAAGTCGCCTTTGGGATAGGTTTTACCCGTGATATTTTCTATTACAGCGGCATAATCACCATCGGGAATAAAGCAGATATCCTGGCTATCCTTTTTATTAGCAACAGAAAAGCCTAATTCGGCGGCAATTTTTCTTATTTCATCTTTTGAATAATTCTCTAGCGGAAAGATTATTTTTGGAAGCATTTCGCTCTTTATCGAGTAAAGAAAATACGATTGGTCTTTTGCCGAATTGCCGCTCTTCTTAAGGCAAAACTCTCCGTTCTCCTCTACTATTTTTGCATAATGACCGGTAACTATATAATCGCAACCGAGTTCCTTTGCTTTTTCGTAAAGGTAGCCAAACTTCATCTTTTTGTTGCATAAAACGCAAGGGTTAGGAGTTAAGCCGTTTTCATAAGATAAAACAAAATCATTTATTATTTCATTTTTAAATTGCTCACGCATATCAAAAGCGTAAAAAGGGATTCCCAGCTTTTTTGCTATGTTTTTAGCGTCATCAACACTGCTCTCGGCCCCGTCTTTAAGCAGCATAGTGGCACCGATGATATCATAACCCGCTTCTTTAGCAAGATAAGCCGCAACGCTTGAATCAACACCGCCGCTTAAGGCTATTAACGCTCTTGCCATCAGCCCAACCTCAGCATTTCATCGATTGCGCCTTTAGCGCCCTTGATGATTTCATCGGGTAGTATAATTTCCTCGCCCGAAACACCCTTTATACAATTAAGAACATCAGGCAGAGTTGTCAGCTTCATATCGCGGCAGATAAGACCACTTGACAATGGATAAAACATTTTATCGGGGCATTCATACTGCAGGTATTCGACAATACTGTTTTCGGTTCCTATAATAAATTCCTTTTGAGCGCTCTTTTTGGCAAAATCAATAATCGCGGTGGTGGAGCCAACAAAATCGGCGAGGTCTGAAACCTCAGGCTTGCATTCGGGATGAACCAAAAGCAACGCCTTAGGGTGCTTTTCCTTGGCGGCTAACGCTTCATTAGCAGTTACTGCCGCATGGTAAGGGCAACCGCCCTGCTTCATAATAATATTTTTATCGGGCAGATTCTTAGCAACATAGCTGCCTAAATTTATATCGGGAATAAATATAATATCCTTTTCAGGAATTTTTTCGCAGATTTTAAGAGCCGATGCACTGGTTACGCAAATATCGCAAACTGTTTTAAGTTCGGCAGTAGTGTTGATATACGCAACAACCTTGCTGTTGGGATACTGCTTTCTTAATTCTATAACATCTTCTTTAGAAAATTGCTCTGCCATCGGGCAACCTGCACCTTCAGAGGCGAGAAGAACCCTTTTATCAGGGGAAAGAATTTTAACCGTTTCAGCCATAAACTTAACGCCGCACATAATAACCGTGCTCTGCTTAGCCTTACTTGCTTCAACACTAAGCCCAAAAGAATCACCGCAAAAATCGGCAATCTCAACGATTTCTCTTGCAACATACATATGAGCTAATATGCAGATATCTTTTTCTTTTTTGAGCCTTAAAATTTCTTTTTGCATTTCACTAACGGTCATTATTTTGCCTCCAAGACTTATTTGAAAACCATTTTACCACCTTTTAAAAAATTTGTAAAGATTGATATAAAAAAGACCGCCCAAGATAACCTTGAGCGGTCTTAAAATCAATAATAGTAAAGGCTCGAATCCTTATCATAGGAAAAGAATTTATTAAGTTCATCATAAACCGATTCGCTGAGCGGATAGGTTGACTCTACACCGTCATTAAAGAATAAAACATACATTTTGCCGTTATCTTTAAGAATTCTTAAATCGGTTGTTTTAAGGAAGAAACCTTTTTCATCGGTCAGCTTAACTGTTACTTCTCCTTCCCAATAATAACGGGAAATATCTACCTTTTGGCTAAGCAGAGCATTATCTATTGCCTGCTTTGCTTCATCTGACAGCACAACCTCAAAATACTCACGGGAGCTACCGTAATCATTATCGCGTTCGCCCGAAATGCAGTAGCGGTCAAGCGTAGGCTTATTGCTTATAACGTTATAATATTTGTCATAGAGGTCTTCTCTTGCATAAAAGTTTCCCAGTGATATTCTCAAAAGCGAAAGGTCGTTATTAAAGGAAAAACTCTGGCCGTAGTTATCGCTGAGCAGAACAGGAACATCCTTTTCAGTAACATTGCCGTAAGCCTCACTATAATATTTAAGATTATCGCATTCAGGAAGTTTTATGTAAACTTCATCGCGGAAGGTTATTCTGTCAGGAGCATCATAAAAAGCCTGTTTTGAACGCAATTCATCAATAAAATTGCAGGAGCAAAGTGAAACGCATATAAGGACAACAAATCCGAGCGCAAAAAATCTTTTAAAATTTTTCATATTCTTTCTGCTCCTTTCTTATTCAAGATTCAACTTATGCTTTGCAATAAAGTAGCTTACGAAATAATAAACAACCGAAAGTAACGCATAAAGCACGGCAACCCCCGATATAACTATATGAACAGTTGCAAAGGGATGCTTATTTGCAAATTCCATCATAGCTTCTATTAAGGTTAAAGCAAAATTGCTTGTCATAAAAATTATAAAGATTGTTCCAATTACCTGGCAAATTATGTAGTAGCCGAAGTATGCGCCGAATGCGGCAAGAACGCGGTTCTTTTTTGCCATTTGACCTATCGATATACAGGCATAATATTTTAAAAATTCCGAAGCAAAGACTGCAATAACGGCTATAATTACCTCTAAGATATAGAACACGCCGTTAGTTTTAAAAATCTCAAAATATCTTTCTGCAAGATAGAATATAGCCTTGAAAACCTCAACGGTCGGAGCACCTGCACCCGCAATCATAAGGGCAACAACAACCGTAACCAAAGATATTACGCAGTATAAAAGCGCAATCAAAAGCTTGCTTATAATATGCTGACCTACTGTTACCGGAAGTGTGAAGCTTAAGTATCCTTCCCTGCCAAAAAGATTTTTATAATATCTTGTTATGGCAACAACAAAGGTATAAACAAGGCAAACTATTATAGAAATAACAAAAGCGGTTATTGAGGATACGCTAACTATAGAATAGCTCACTGAATCATTTTCAAACGCCCAGACAAATCTTGCAATAAGCGCAAAGCCGAGAACTATGGCCTCAATTATAAGCATCGTTCTGGAATAGGCTATCATTTCATGCTTTAAAAGTTTCTTTACCATCTGAATACCTCCCTGAACAGCTCATCAACGCTTTTGCCGTTTTCTTCCCTTATCTCATCAACCGTTTTATGAAGCACAATATTGCCGTAGTTTATAAAGATAACATCATCGAGCACCTGCTCAATATCGGAAATAAGATGTGTTGAAATTAGCACAGAGGCCTCAGGATTATAGTTATTGATAATGGTTGAGATAATATAATCTCTTGTTGCCGGGTCAACACCTGCAATCGGCTCATCGAGAACATATAATTTTGCATCTCTACTCATAACAAGAATAAGGGAAACCTTTTCCTTGTTACCCTTTGATAAGGTTTTTAGCTTAACCGCGGGGGTTATACCAAGCTTAGAAAGCATTTCATAAGCTCTCTCGGGTTTGAAATCGGCATAAAAATCAGCGAACATATTAACTATCTGCTCAACTGTCATCCAGGAATTGAGAAAACTGTTATCAGGCAAATATGCCACAACCTTTTTACTCTCAACGCCGATTTTATTGCCCATAACGGTTATATCACCGCTAGTTGGGGTTAAAAGTCCGTTTATAATCTTTATAAGTGTCGTCTTGCCTGACCCGTTAGGTCCCAAAAGACCAATGATTTTGCCGCTTTCAAGCGTTAGGTTTATGCCCTTAAGCGCCATTAAGCCGCCATAGCTTTTAGTCAGATTTTCGCAACTCAAAAGTTCACTCATTCGTTCCACTCCTTTATATAAGCTTTAATCTCGGCATCGGTTTTGCCGAGCTTTTTAATCCCTTCGAAATACTCCTTGGTTCTTTCATAAACCATATTATCAACCGTTTCCTTCGCAACAGCTCCAACCTCTGCCTCGACAAACCAGCCCGAGCTTCTGACCGAATAAATCAGACCCTTTTGCTCTAATAGTTCAAAGGCTTTTTGAACTGTATTGGGGTTGACGCCTGCGTTAACTGCAACTTCGCGAACGGATAACAGCCTCTCATTAGGCCTTATCTCGCCGTTTGCTATCATAACGCAAAGCTTTTCGCAAATCTGCGGACATATAGGACGACTTTTATCAAGCTCCCACTCCATTCGTTTTGCTCCTTTCTGTATTACTGTCCTAATACAATAATACAGTTCTCCCCATAATTTGTCAAGGAAAATTTTGAAATTAAAATTATCATCGGCAGGAATGAGTATAATTCCATTCAAAAATGTAGTGGCGAACATTGCTCGTCCGCCCGCTCTGCAAATAACAACGGGCGACCAATGGTCGCCCGTTTAGACAATTTTTGTTTCTCATAATGGTCGACTCTAATATCGACTTTTCTATTCGACATTACAGCTAAGCGTTTCAAGCATAAACCTACCACCTAAGCTGAATGCATATAAAAATATTTGCATTTCATTAAGACTGTGCATTTCGCACAAACACTCATCATATTTTTCAAGCAAATCCTTTTGCTTTTGCGTTAATGAAAACTCAAACTCATCTCTGTTTTTCCAAACTAGCTTTTCCACCTCTTTTATTTCCTTGGTTTTTCTGTAACTGTCTTCGAGTGGACACACATTCCCATACCAAAATTCTTTTAATATATTTTCCATACTACACCTCCTTTACAAATGGGCATAAAACCATATTATTTGTCAGTGTGGCTAATCTCCACAACAATATAATATCATTCGTTTGAATGACTGTCAAGCATTTATTTAAATGATTTGATATAATTAATTCAAATAACAAAAGGAGGAAACTATATGAATAGATCAAGCAACCAAATAATAAAAGAATTAAGAGAAGATAACGATTTGACACAAGAAGTTGTTGCAAAATTTTTAAATATAACAAAGCAACAATATAGTTTGTATGAAACAGGACAAAGACAATTTAAGATTAAGCATATTGTAGATTTATGCAATTTTTATAAAATATCAGCAGATTACATACTTGGCATTTCATACGAATATAAACGACCCAAAAGATAACAACGGGCGACCAATGGTCGCCCCTACAATAGACGTTTTATATTGACATTGGAAGCTATTTATAGTATATTAAAACTCGCGATGTTTCCGTAGCTCAGCTGGATAGAGCGACCGCCTCCTAAGCGGTAGGTCGGAGGTTCGAATCCCCTCGGGAACGCCAAAAAATCAACCCACTGCAATTGCAGTGGGTTGATTTTGTTTTTTAATAAACTCTTATTTCAAATATCTTGGCGATGTTGCAATTTTTTGTTTTTTCAACCGTTACCTTAACTGCAGTTGCAACAATTTCGGGGGAGGTTATTCTCATTTGTCTCAAATAATTGCCCTTATATTCACCAACCTTTTGCCATTCACCGTTTACAAGTGCGCTGACAGTTACATTTTCTGCAGTCAGGTTAAATTCGGGCACATCCTGGAAAGAATAACGAGGATATACTAAATCAGTTGCCGTTGTAACCTGAACCATTGATATGGTGCTGGGTTCTTTTAAAGTCAGGATGATACTCTGCGGGTTACCCTTATCAGAATACCAAGCATTTGATTTGCCGGGCAAATCACGGATAATACCATTTATAACATTATTATAATCTGTTTTGAGTTCAACTGTGCTGGTAACGGTAGGAACAACCTCAATTTCTGAACTATGGGTTACCGAAACAGTTGCAGTTCTTGCTTTATCATTCTCATCAAGATTGGGTATTCCAAAAATAGTCTGGTCATCCTTAATGAGCTGCTGCTGAAGCTCTACAATATGCTCATTATAAATATCTCTCGGTAAGCAACTATACTTCTTGCAGAAAGCTGCCGCAGTTCCTGCCGCCTGACCCAAGGTTGCAAGAGTGCTCTCAACTCGAGTTGAGCCAAGGGCAATATGCGAGAAGGATGAACAACGCGATGCCATAAACAAGTTTTTTATGTTCTTTGAATAAAGACATCTATACGGAACCGGAATAATTCCAATATTGGTATTAGAGAAGAAGGGGCCTTCCTTGCCTGAGAACATTCCTTTTATATGATGGAGGTCAAGACTCCATCCGCAATAAGAAATTGTATCAGGGAACTCTTTCTCGGGAACGAAATCATTCTGATTCATAACATAATCGCCAACTAATCTGCGATTCTCGCGCTTTGAGTTATGAAGGAAAATATGGCTCAGTTTATAGTTGGTTGCTTCTTCTTTTAGGTTGCTCGAGTTTTTAACCCAATCAAAATAACCTAATCCAAGGCAGACCAACTGGTCTCTCGAAAACTCGGATTCAAAAAGGTCATCATAATCATTGGAGTTCTCGGTCCACCATTCAGCAGTATAAACTCTCTTCGCGGTTCTGTGAAGTTCACTGCCTTCAGGAAGTTTTGTTGCCCACTCGGGTAACTTAAACTCACAAGGAGCACCTATATCCTCTGCAAGAAAAGCTCTCATTCCCACTTTTTTAATAGTGCCGCAGAGGCAACCGCTCA
This sequence comes from Acutalibacteraceae bacterium, assembly GCA_045655925.1. GTDB lineage: Bacteria > Bacillota > Clostridia > Oscillospirales > Acutalibacteraceae > UMGS172. Next base: position 8,096 of record JAZOQD010000162.1, read on the forward strand.
TTGTATATGTATCGGCCCAAAGGGGTGCATATTCCTCATTCATTTCATGTTTTGCTTCGCGACCGATTCTGTAAGCAGCGCCGGCATAGTAACCAAGCCATCCGTCACCGGTGCAATCCGCGAAAAGCGGTGCCGAATACTTATGCTTCTCTAAGGTTATATTGTTAACGCATTCAATCGATTTGATTATTCCATTTTCGGTTTCGCAATCGATGCAAAGTTCACTCAAAAACGTTATGATGTTAGGTTCATTAGCCACCAACTTTTCAACAGCGCCCTGCCAAGAAAGGTTGAATCTTTCTTTTGTTCTTTTGATTTCGTTAGCAATACCTGTTTCAT
>JAZOQD010000163.1:0-6478 GCA_045655925.1 Acutalibacteraceae bacterium
GTTGCTGCGGCTTTTTGCATTTTAAGAACGTTATCGGCATATTTTTAAATGTAATAATATAAAAGGGTGTGCCGATATGGGAAAATATAGAGCTATTTTATCATTTTGCTTGGCGGTCTTGTTTTTGTCTTTACCGCTAAAAGCCTTTGCCGATGAGGGAGAGCAGAAAATAAGTGATGTTGTAACTGAGTATTATTCGCCTGACCTTACTGACCCGCCGATTTTTGACGCTACCGAAACAGTAGCGCCTATTGGAGCGGTTTTGGAAATACCTGCAAAATCCTGCATTTTAATGGAGGTTAACACAGGGCAAATCCTCTATGAAAGCGAAAGTCATCAAAAATTGGCGCCTGCTTCAATAACTAAGGTTATGGCGTTGTTACTTGTAGTTGAAGCGATAGATTCGGGACTATTGACCACCGATACGGTTATTACTGCGAGTGATTACGCTTGCTCAATGGGTGGCTCGCAGATTTGGCTTGAGCCGGGTGAGCAGATGAGTGTTGACGATTTATTGAAAGCCGCAGTTATAGGCAGCGCGAATGATGCAACCGTTGCGTTAGGGGAGGCGGTAGCGGGAAGCGAAGAAGGCTTTGTTAAAATGATGAATGACCGTGCTCAAGAATTAGGACTGAAAGATACTTGCTTTTTAAATTCAACGGGATTGGATGCAGATGGCCACTTAACCAGTGCCCACGATATAGCGGTTGCGTCGTGTGAACTTATAAAGCACGATATAATCAAAAATTATTCAACCGTTTGGATGGATTCGTTAAGAAACGGCGAATCAGAGCTTGTCAATACTAATAAGCTTGTTAGATTCTACGAGGGCTGCACAGGTCTTAAAACCGGAACGACTTCTATTGCAGGCGCCTGCCTTTCGGCAACGGCAGAAAGAAACGGCTTAGAGCTTTGCGCAGTTGTTATGGGCGCTTCTAACAGTAATGACCGCTTTCAAGGAGCAAGAAAGCTACTTGATTATGGCTTTGCAAATTATACCTATATTACCGCATCTGCTGACGCGGCTGAGTTAAAGCCTATAGAAGTGAAGGGTGGAACAGAGGATTTCGTTTTGCCTATATGCAACAAAAAGCAGAGTTTTCTTATAGAAAAAAGTAAGGCAAAGGATATAACGGTTATTACCGAGTTGCCCAATGAATTAAAAGCGCCTATAGAACAGGGGCAGCAGATAGGTGTTGCAAGAGTTAAAATCGGCGATGAGGAGATAGGAACAGTTCCAATAACTGCAGAATTCTCTGTCGAAAAAATGACATTATGGAACGCTGTTAAGCAAATGCTAGGCGCTATATTTGCGGTCTGAGTATTAGGTTTATAAAATGGGCAATTTTTTGTAAATTTTTTTCAAATTATTGTTGAAAAAGAAACGGTGCTATTGTATAATATAGATGAATAAATAAAGTTCAAGGGTTAAAACCTTGGCGAAAGGGTTTTCAAAATGGCAATTAAATTCAAAGAAAATTATGCGGCACCGTTTCTTGCAGAGGATGATTTAAAGGGAATTGCTCCGCAGGTTTCGGTAGCTCACGATATACTTGATAAAAAGTCGGGTCTGGGAAATGATTTTTTGGGCTGGGTTGACCTTCCTGTGTGCTATGATAAGGAAGAGTTTGGCCGTATTAAGAAATGCGCCGAAAAGATCATCTCGGATACCGATGTTTTTATTGTTATAGGTATTGGCGGCTCATACCTAGGAGCCAGAGCGGCGATTGAATTTTTAAAATCTCCGCTTTATAACAATCTTAAAAAGGATACCCCTGAGATTTACTTCGCAGGTAACAGTATCAGTGGCTCTGCTCTTAATGACATTTTAAATCTCTGTGAGGGCAAGCGCGTTTCGGTCAATGTTATTTCAAAATCAGGAACAACAACCGAGCCCGCAATAGCTTTCAGAGTTTTCAGAGAATATCTTGAAAAACGCTATGGCCATGAAGAAGCAGTAAAGAGAATTTACTGCACAACCGATAAGGCAAGAGGAACCTTAAAGCAACTTGCAGATGAGGAAGGCTATGAGTCTTTTGTAGTTCCCGATGATGTTGGCGGAAGATTTTCGGTTCTTACCGCGGTTGGTCTTCTTCCTATTGCAGTCGCAGGTGCTGATATTGATGCTTTGATGATGGGTGCAGCGAAGGCAAGAGAAGAATATAGCGTAAACGATGTTTATAAAAATGATTGCTATAGATACGCCGCTTTAAGAAATATTTTCTATCGCAAGGGTAAAGCAATCGAGCTTCTTGTTTCTTATGAGCCGAGATTTGCAATGATGGCTGAATGGTTTAAGCAGCTTTACGGCGAGAGTGAGGGCAAGGATGGCAAGGGCCTTTTCCCTGCGTCTGTAACCTTCTCGACTGACCTTCATTCTATGGGTCAGTATATCCAGGATGGTCGCAGACATTTGTTTGAAACCGTTGTTACTATTAAAGACTGCGGTTCAGATATAGTTCTCAAAAAGGAAGAAAATGATGGCGATGGTCTTAACTTCTTGGCAGGTAAGACAATGTCGTTTGTTAATCAGAAAGCCTTTGAGGGAACAGTTTTAGCTCATACAGACGGTGGAGTTCCCAACCTTGTAATTGAGGTTGAAAAGGCTGATGAAGAAAACCTTGGCAGACTTATCTACTTCTTCGAAAAAGCTTGTGCTATTTCAGGTTATATGTTGGGAGTTAATCCCTTTAACCAGCCCGGTGTTGAGGATTATAAGAAAAATATGTTCGCAATGCTCGGAAAACCGGGATTCGAGGATAGAAAAGCCGCTTTAGAGGCAAGAATCCAGTAATAAAAGAAAATAAGATTGCTTAGCAATCTGAAAATATAAAGGAGATGTTACTATGTTAAAACTTATTATCGGTAAAAAGGGTAGCGGAAAAACCAAGAAGCTTATCGATGCAGTTACTGCAGCTGCAGATGTTTCTAAGGGAAATGTTGTCTGCATCGAAAAGAGTTCTACTCTTACTTTGAATATCACTCATCGCGTTCGCCTCGTTGATACTGACCATTATGGTATTTCGGGATATGATGCATTCTATGGCTTTGTTTCGGGTATCTGCGCAGGTAACTATGATGTTACTCATATCGGTATTGATGCAGTTCTTCGCATCGGTAACAGAAATTATGATGAACTCGCAGAGTTCTTAAAGAAGCTTAATGCTCTTTCAGAGGATGCAAAGGCAGAGTTTATCATCACTGTTTCGGCAGATGAGTCTGAGCTTCCTGCATCAATTTTTGAAATTGCTGAGAAACTGTAATTCCTTTTAATTTTTGCGGTCGGCGGCGGGTTGAAAACCTGCTGCCGACTTGTATTTTCTAAAAAGATGTTAAAACTGCCGAGTTTTCGCGTTTTCTTTCTATAAAAAGCGGCGAAATAACGGAAAAATTATTCTTGACAAAGTAAAATAGGATAGATATAATAATCTGTGTGACAATCTGAGGTGAGTGGTATGGTTTTAGATTTACGTTCTTTATTTGCGAATGATGGTAAGACTATTCCGCTTGATTTGAAGTTTGACCTGAGCGATGTTGATTTCTATGGATTTAAGCCTTTGAAATCGCCTGTCTTGGTAAAGGGCAGCGCATACAGCCGCGCAGGAATAGTTATGTTGTCGGTTCAGTGTGAATGTGAATACTCGGCACCGTGTGATCGTTGCGGAGAACTAGCAGTAAAAAAATATGCTGTCCCGATAGAGCGCGTTCTCGTTGCAAAATTAGAAAACGGCGAGAATGATGAAATCATCCTGCTTGATGATTACAAGCTTGATTTATATGAGCTTTGTTTCACAGAGATTGTTCTTGCAATGCCAAGCAAGCATCTCTGCAAGGAGGATTGCCTCGGACTTTGTGAGACTTGTGGAGGAAACCTGAATGATGGCCCTTGTGGCTGTGCTACCAAAGAAGGAGACCCCCGTCTTGCAGTTTTGGCAGAGCTTTTAAATAATAACGATTAGCGTTTTTAAGGAGGCGTTTAAAATGGCAGTTCCGAAGAGAAAAACATCTAAAGCAAGAAAGAATAAAAGACGTTCTTCCGTTTGGAAGATGAGCGCTCCGGCACTCGTAAAATGCGATCATTGCGGCGAGTATAAGAGACCTCATAGAGTTTGCCCGTCCTGCGGTTATTACAATGGCCGTGAGGTTGTTAAGGTTGAAGCATAATTTCGCTTAAGGGAAGGAGCAATCCTTCCCTTGTTTTTTTAAAAGAAAGGAAGTGGTAATTTGGCAGTTGTTATTTCAGGAGTTGTTAATGGCTCAGCGGCTTTTAAAACGAAAATTGAACAAGGCGATGTGCTTTTAAAAATCAACGGTAATGAGATAATGGATGTATTGGATTACCGCTTTTATGAGAATGAGCGCAAGGTTGTTCTGCTCATTCAAAAACAGAACGGCAAGCAGAAAAGAATAGTTATAAGAAAAGATGAGGATGATGAAATAGGTCTTCTTTTTGATACCTATTTAATGGATAAACAGCGTTCATGCAAAAACAACTGCATTTTCTGCTTTATCGACCAGTTGCCCAAAGGTATGAGGGACACCTTGTATTTTAAGGATGACGATTCAAGAATGTCGTTCCTTTTCGGTAACTACATTACTCTTACCAATATCACCGAGCATGAGATTGAGCGTATTATAAAAATGCATATCAGTCCTGTTAATGTTTCGGTGCATACAACTAACCCTGAATTAAGGGTAAAAATGATGAGAAATCGCTTTGCGGGAGAGGCGCTTAACGTTTTATGGCGTCTTTGCGAGGCGGGAATCAGCGTTAACTGTCAGCTTGTTCTTTGCCCCGGTTGGAATGATGGCGAGGAGTTAATTCGCAGCCTAGAGGACCTTACAAAATACGAGAATATAAAGAGTGTCGCTTGTGTTCCGGTTGGTCTTAGCGGCCATAGGGGCGGTCTTTGCGAGCTTGAGTCATTTGATAAGGAAAACGCCAATGAGGTTATAGATATTTGCGAAAAGTATGCAGCAAAGACTAACGAGCTTTATAATGAAAACAGAGTTTTTGCCGCCGATGAATTTTATTTAACGGCAAAGCGCCAAATGCCTGATGCCGAGTATTACGGAGATTTTGTTCAGCTTGAAAACGGCGTTGGTATGTGGGCAATGCTTAAAATGGAGGCTGAGGAGGCGCTCTATGATATTGAAGGCCCTGAATTTAATAGAAAAGTAACCTGTATAACAGGGCAGGCGGCTTCGGAACTTATCAACCATATTGTTGACAACGCTAAGAAAAAATGGCATAATTTAGATTGCTCGGTTTATAGTATAAAGAACAATTTCTTTGGCGGAAAAATTACCGTTGCAGGTCTTGTTACGGGAACCGATATAATTGAGCAATTAAAAGGCAAAGATATAGGCGAGGAGCTGATAGTTCCTTCGGTTATGTTAAGACATGAGAGAGATATGTTCCTCGATAGTGTTACAGTTGAGGAATTGGAGCAGGCTTTAAATGTTAAAGTCAGAATTTGTGAGAATGACGGTTGGTCGCTGATGTCGGCGCTTGCCGGAAAATAGGAGGTGGCAAGATGTCAAAACCCATAATTGCAGTAGTTGGTCGTCCTAATGTTGGAAAATCGACCCTTTTTAACAAACTGATTGGCAAGAGATTATCTATTGTTGATGATACTCCGGGCGTTACCCGTGACCGTATCTTCGGTGATGCGGAGTGGCTCGGTAAAAAATTTATGCTCATTGATACCGGCGGTATTGAGCCTAAAACGGATGATATTATTTTAAAAAAGATGCGTGCGCAGGCAGAACTTGCCATCGGGACTGCTGATGTTATTATTTTTGTGACTGATTTAAAAAGCGGTGTTACTGCGGCTGACCATGAGGTTGCCGCAATGCTTCAGAAAAGCGGAAAGCCGGTAGTTTTGTGCGTTAATAAATGCGATAAATTAGGCGAAGCCCCTATGGAATTTTATGAGTTCTATAATTTGGGGCTTGGTGAGCCTATTGCTGTTTCGAGTGTTCACGGTCATGGAACAGGGGATTTACTCGATAAGGCATTTGAGTATATTGATTTTTCCGATGAAAACGATGATGATGACGAGATTATCAATGTTGCTGTTATCGGAAAACCTAATGCAGGAAAATCTTCACTTATAAATGCGATTTCAAAAGAGGAACGCGTCATTGTTTCTGATATCGCAGGAACAACCAGAGATGCTATAGATACTCTTATTACAGTTAATGACCAGAAATTTAATTTTACCGATACTGCAGGCATTCGCCGCAAGAGCAAGGTTGACGATGAGATTGAAAAATATAGCATTATGCGTGCTAAAATGGCAATTGAACGCTCTGATGTCTGCGTTATAATGATTGATGCTGTAGAGGGTTTCACCGAGCAGGATTCAAAGGTTGCGGGTCTAGCTATTGAGCAGGGCAAGGCGGCTATTATTGCCGTTAATAAATGGGATATCGTAGAAAAAGAAACAGGTACGATGGAAAACCTCAAAAAAGA
>JAZOQD010000164.1:0-4492 GCA_045655925.1 Acutalibacteraceae bacterium
CGCTTCAAAAAATCCGGTGCATCGTTACAGCATTAATATAACCCAGGCTGTAAGGTCGTGGAAGACAGGTTTTTATTCTCAGTCAACAGGAATTATGCTGAAATCCGGTGACGATGTTGAATATGGAAACGGAGAATTATATAAAACTTTTGCTTCATATAACCGTGCATCAAATAAGCCTTCGTTGACTGTTAATTATTATGTTCCAGATGCAGTTCTTTTGGGAATTCCTGATTCAGAACCAGGTCATGACCATTCGTCTGTTTTTACAACTATTACTCCGTATTTACAAAGGTGTGACTTAGAAGCAGAAGTGCATTATGGAAATACTTACTCGCCAGCTGTCCAATTATATCTTGACGATAACGAAAATGAGGTTTTCCTGAGCAGGAGTCATGGAGGATGTTCTCCTAATCCCGATGAAGGTTCAAATGTGGTAAACATAACTTGTATTTTTCTGAGTTCAGAAACAGATGAATGTTTATCTAATACAAACATATCTTCATCATTAAATTTATCAAATCTAAAATTGGCCGTTTTTTGTGGATGCTTAACCGCAAGAGGAGGAGAAGGTGCAAATAACCTTCCGTCAAAAGTTGTTCAATTGGGTGCTGATACTGCAATAGGCTTTACTGAAAAAATTAATTGTAGTGATGCAAATCAGTGGACACAACTGTTTTTTGATTATTTATCTTTAGGCTTTTGTGTTGAAGATGCGTGCAATTTAGTAAAAAACAAGACAATTGATTGGAACCAAGAAAGCACTATTGATTCCGTAGTAATATGCGGAAATAAATTAACAAGTTTCTAAATTTAGTAGCAGGAGGATATATATTATGAAAAAAATAATATATCTGTTGATAATATCTACAGTTATAATTACGCTAACTGGTTGCGCAGGCGCGAAACACAAAGAAATAAGCCTAGTGGCCTTAGGTTATATTGAGAATGATGATTGTTTAGGGCAAGATATTGCGGATTATGAATTTAAAAATTGGTATTATGAACGATATGGTGGGGCTGACAGAACTACTCCGGATAATGAGCTGACAATTGAATTTGAAGGAGAAAAATATAGCGGCAAATACACTGAATCAACAGGTAATAGTGTAAAGGATCGCTACAATTACTCTGGTGATGGAGTTTATTTTTGGATTAATGCAGAGAATGGTAGACTTAGTTCACTTTTAGTAATGCATCCACCTGCAAGTAGTGCAATGACGGATGAAATATTTGAAAAATGCCAACAAAAAGCTCACGAAATCGCAGAGAAATATATTGACACACAATATTTTGAATTTGAGGTAATGGAAGACTATTACTATGGAGCCGGATTTATGTATCGGCAGTATATTGACGGTAATCCGACAGAGAGTTATTTGATGGTTGGTTTTAATCCGGAAGGCAAACTTGAAAATTTTGCTTTTACTGTTCCTGAAGGTTATAAAAATGTGTCAGACTCAAAGAATAATGCATATACTAAATCTCTTGTTACAGCTCTTAATTCCGATGAATCGGAACAACTTGCTATTAATAAAGCAAAACACGCTTTTTCAAAATATAATATAACTAATATTGAGATAAAAACATCCGAATTGCATATTATGCCTGATGGTAAATTAGTCAAAACATATTTGGTGGATATTACTATATTTGATGAAGAAACTGCAAAAAAAGATGAAGATGGTAATTATTTCTCTCAAGGTGCAATGATGCAGGTGGTTGTTTTTGATGAATGATTTTGGCAGGAGTGCTTTAAAAAGCACTCCTGCTTTTTAGTTTATTGACAAAAGAAATGTTAAATGCTAGAATTATGAAAGATTTTGAAAGGCAGGTGAGGATATTATGACCGTTTCTTTTATAACGCTTGGTTGCAAGGTTAATCAGTATGAATCTGTGGCGTTATCGGAGTTGTTTGCTGAAAAAGGCTTTACGCATGTAAACGATGAAAAAACCGATATAACGGTTATTAATTCCTGCACCGTTACCGCCGAAAGCAACCGCAAAACAAGGCAAACAGTCAGAAAAGTGCGCCGCAGCAATCCAAATACCGTTATTGTGTTAACAGGGTGCATGGCTCAGGCGTTTTTTGATGAGGCAAAAGAGGTTAAAGAAGCCGATATCGTTGTTGGCAATACCGATTATGAAAATCTGCCCGATTTATGCCTTGAGTTTTTAAAATCAAGGGAAAGAATCTGCCTTCATAGAGAGCATTTTAACGGCGAAAAAATCTCTTCGCTTACCGTTTCCTCGTTCCCTGAAAGAACAAGGGCATATATAAAAATTGAGGACGGATGCGACCGCTTTTGCTCCTATTGCATAATTCCCTTTGCTAAAGGCAGAGTTCGTTCAAAATCGTTAGAGGTTATTAAAAATGAGGCAACAGCTTTAGCCAAGGCGGGCTACAGGGAGGTTGTGCTTACAGGTATCAACCTTTCGGCTTTCGGCAAGGATACAGGCGATGAGCTATGTGATGCGGTAGAAGTTGTTTGCGAATGTAGTGGCATAGAGCGTGTTCGTTTAGGCTCCTTAGAATGCGACCAGATAACCGATGAGGCGCTAAAGAAATTAGCATCTTTAGAAAAATTCTGCCCTCAGTTCCATTTATCACTCCAATCAGGCTCGGATAACACCTTAAAGGCTATGAACCGCAAGTATGATACCGAGTTTTATAGGGATTTTGTTGGCCGAATTAGAAAATTCTTTAATAATCCTTCTATTACCACCGACATTATGGTTGGCTTTGCGGGCGAAACCGATGAGGATTTTGAAAGTAGTGCTAATTTCGTTAAGGAAATCGGCTTTGCAAGAAGCCATGTCTTTGTTTATTCAGTAAGAGAGGGCACAGTTGCTGCCAAAAGAACCGACCAGGTTGACCCCTATATAAAGCAGGAGCGCGCAAAGGCGATGGGCAAAATTTGTGCCGATTCAGAGCAAGAGTTTTTGAAAGCCCAAGTAGGTCTTAGTTGCAAGGTTCTTTTTGAAACAGGTCATAACGGTTTCTTTGAGGGGTATACCGAAAACTATACAAGAGTTAAGGTTAAAACGGCCGAAAACCTTGAGGGCAAAATTTTGCCCGTTAAATTATTAAAAGCGGAAAATGATTATTGCATTGGTGAAATGATAAAGCCCTGAGGGATTTCCTCAGGGCTTTTGCTTTAGCTATTACATCTTGTAATGCATCTGATAAGGCAGGCAGAGGTTGTTAGAGTAAGGGTTAAGAAGAGCAATAATAAGCCTGTTACAACAGCACCGATAATGCTTGTTGCCGCAAAGGTGAAGGCAAGAAGCACAAGAGCAACTATAAAGGTTGCGATAATACTGAACAGTAAAACGTTGAGTGCTGTGCAAGTGCATTCGCTGCTATATGAGTCCCTCAAAAGCGAAGCTGCAACAAAAAGCACCGCAAGATAAGCAACCGCAACAATTATAGCCGCCGCGCTAAAAGTTGTAGTTACGGCGATTGTTCCCGCAAAGGTTAAAAAAGCGGTTACTATTCCCACAATTATGCTAAAAACAATTGATAATCCAACACAATTACTTCTGCAATTGCAATTTAATAATGACATTTATTTTTCACCTCCTTTTACACTATATGCAAAAAGGAAGGGACAAGTGAGTTTAAAAGTAAAACACCTCGGGGATTAACCCGAGGTGTTTTGTTTATTCTTCTACGTCAGTTATGCCGAGTAGTATCTGTTTGCCGTGGAGCAGAACCTTTTTAGGACTGCTACTTGCATGAACATCAAATACAATAATCTCATTTTTGCCGTCTTTAAGCAAGGATTTCGGAACATAAAGGCTCTTCTGAGGTCCGTTCCAATAATGTCTTCCAAGATTGAATCCGTTTATAAAAACAAGGCCTCTTATAAAACCCCTAACCTCCAAATAGGTATCGCCGTCAGGCTTCAAATCTATCTCATACTTATAAAAAACCTGCTTTTTAAGCTCATTATAGCCGGTATTGGTAAAGGGGATTTTGTTGAACGGATATGAGCGGATATTATAGTCTGAAATAACCTTATATTCCTCGGTTTCTTTATCATAAAGCTTCATTTCGCCGATAAGGCCCTTGCGGTCATGCATAACCGCTCTGCCTGCATGAGCGCGACCTAAATTCTCAACAAAGAAGGTCAATGTATGCTCACCGAAAATATCAAGATCTGCGCTAAAGAAATTATCGCGAACATAGTTCTTATATAAAACGCCGTCGATATAAAGGAATGTGCGGTCGTGGAGCTCAGGGAAAATAAGGCGGCAACCCTTTTTGCCAACATTAACCTTGGTTTCATAAACTATGTATCCGTGAGCCTGGTCAACCTGCTCCATTGAAAGCAATTTGTCTGATTTTGTATCATAATAGCAATCGCTCGGCAGCTCGGATAACCCCATTGTTCCCTTTAATTCGGCTTCGCCGTAATCGGTCATTTTAGGCTCGGGAGTTTCGTTTACAATTGGCTTGCCTAATGCCTTGCAGATTTCCTTTTGCTCT
>JAZOQD010000165.1:0-4766 GCA_045655925.1 Acutalibacteraceae bacterium
TCGTCTGCAACGGAGATACCGCTGTAGTCAACCAAAACACCTGCGCAAGCTGCTTCAACATTAGCTTTAATATCTGCAACCTGCTGCTGCTTGAGTTCTAAGATTTTCTGACTTGGCAAAAGAATTCACCTCCGAAAAAAATGAAAATGCCTGCTCCAAAGACGGAACAGGCATAAAAATTCTATAAATAGATTTTATGTTGCTCCTCGGCAGGCAGACCAAAGGTCTTTACGCAAAGCACCTACTGTCTTTGGAATTAACATCGGTATAATACCATAATAGTCAACAATTGTCAACTATTTTTTGAATTTAAAATGGAATTTTAATTAAGCGCCGTATTTAGAAGCGTTAACCTTGATTCCGGGGCCCATTGTAGTAGCAACTACGCAGGACTTGATATACTGACCTTTTGCTGCAGCAGGCTTAGCCTTTGCAACAGCTGAAAGTAAGGTTTCGAAGTTCTCCTGGAGCTTCTCAGCGCCGAAGGAAACCTTTCCAATGGGGCAGTGGATAATATTCTGCTTGTCAAGGCGGTATTCGATTTTACCTGCCTTTGCCTCGGTAACAGCCTTAGCAACGTCAGGAGTAACGGTTCCAGCCTTAGGGTTAGGCATAAGTCCGCGAGGACCAAGAACCTTACCAAGACGACCAACAAGACCCATCATATCGGGTGATGCGATAACAACATCGAAATCCATCCAGTTTTCGCTCTGAATCTTGTTTACAAGATCCTCAGCGCCAACATAATCTGCACCTGCATCTTTTGCAGCCTGAGCCTTGTCCTCTTTGCAGATAACAAGGGTGCGAACGGTTTTACCGGTTCCGTTGGGGAGAACAACTGCGCCACGAACCTGCTGGTCAGCGTGACGAGAGTCAACACCAAGACGGATATGTGCTTCGACGGTTTCGTCGAACTTTGCTGTTTTAGTTTTTACAGTAAGGTCCATTGCCTCAGCAATGTCATACTGCTTAGTTGAATCTACAAGCTCTGCGCTTGCGACATATTTTTTACCATGTTTCATTTTAAATGTTACCTCCCAAAATAGTGGTTAAATCGGATATTTCCTCCCACAAGGGAGCATCAGTCCTCGACAGTGATGCCCATTGAACGTGCAGTTCCCGCAATCATCGACATTGCTGCTTCTAAAGAAGCTGCATTTAAGTCGGGCATTTTTGTCTCAGCGATTTTCTGAACCTGCTCCTTAGTGATTTTAGCAACCTTGTTCTTGTTAGGAACGCCGGAAGCCTTATCAATTCCGCAAGCCTTCTTGATAAGAACGGCTGCAGGAGGGGTTTTAGTGATGAATGTAAAGGAACGGTCAGCGTAAACGGTAATAACAACAGGAATGATAAGACCTGCGTCATTCTTAGTTCTCTCGTTGAATTCCTTTGTAAAAGCCATAATGTTTACACCATGCTGGCCAAGTGCCGGTCCAACAGGGGGAGCCGGAGTTGCTTTGCCGGCAGGAATCTGAAGCTTAATATAGCCGGTAATTTTCTGTGCCATTTTAATTTACCTCCATAAAATGTGGTGGTGGGGCATAACCCCTAACGGAGCGCTTTTAAATATTTAAGCGTTCCTCCCACGAATGAACGTTAAAAACGTTTTAACTTAATCTTCAATAAGACCGATCTGGTTGAGTTCGAGTTCAACAGGTGTTTCTCTGCCGAACATAGAAATAGTAACGCGAACGTTATTATTCTCAATATCAATCTCATCAACAATACCTGTGAAGCCGGTAAGCGGTCCATCAACTATTGTTACATTATCACCAACAGCATATGAAAGCTCGACGGTGCGCTTTTCAACGCCGAATTTTTCAACTTCCTTATCGGTGAGCGGAACCGGCTTTGAAGCCGGGCCAACGAAGCCTGTGCATCCGCGAGTGTTGCGGACAACATACCAGGAATCATCGGTAACTATCATTTTAATCATAACATAACCGGGGAAAAGCTTGCGCTCGACCTGCTTCTCACTACCATCTTTAGTAATCTCGGTAACGATTTCGGTCGGGATTTTGATATCCTGAATCAAATCCTGCATTCCGCGGTTTTCGACCATTTTTTCAAGGTCGGTCATAACCTTATTTTCATAGCCTGAGTATGTGTGTACTACATACCACTTAGCTTCTCCTAAATCTGCCATAATTACCTCCTCGATAATAATTAACCGATGTTAGTAACAAGACCGATAAGAGCGCCAAGACCCCAGTCAAGCAACCAGATGAATGCACCGATTAAAAGGCACATAACAAGAACGATAATGGTGTTCTTGATGACTGATTTTGGACCGGGCCAAACGATTTTCTTAATCTCGCCCTTATAGTCACGAAGGAACTTGATGACTTTCTTAGGAATGGTAAGCTGACCTTTGGACTCATCAACTGCAAGCTTATCTGCTGCGAGAAGATTTGCAACGGCGCTGATAAGTGTTAAGAAGAGCAGAATGGAAATCCATAACGGCATCATCGAAACATAGCTGGCACCTGCAACATTTTTGAAGCCCTGAGTATCAAGGAACTTGAGCGGCATTGAGCAAGCGATAACAAGCATATAAACTGCATCAACTGCTGCAAAACCGATAGCTGCCCACTTTGAACCCTTAAATTTCAATGACAAAGCAGAGAAGAGGAGGGTAAAGGCGGTCAGAATCATGCAGAAAATAATATCAGATGATGCACCGATATTAGCTCCGTTATAGCTCTGGCCAAAGGCGAACTCTGTTCCTGTGCGGACTACAAACGTTCCATCAGTAAAGGAAACCTTACCGAAATTGAAGAAGAACAGCACTAAAGCCGCTGCACTAAAGAGAATTGTCAGTACACGAGTAATGTTTTTGATAAGTTTCAAAATGTGTACCTCCTTACTTTGTCTCTTTGTGAACGGTGTGCTTTTTGCAGAATCTGCAATACTTGTTCATCTCAAGACGATCGGGATCGTTTTTCTTGTTTTTCATAGTGTTGTAGTTGCGCTGCTTGCACTCTGAACAAGCTAAAGTAATTTTTACTCTCATGACGGCACCTCCCGTTTTACGGAAATATTTTTGTTCATTTAAGAACTCGGCCTCCCTCGAATCGTTCTGCGAACCGCCGCGGATATACAATATATAGTGCATAATCCGAAAGCGCAAACAAGCGGTTGACCTCGCAGATTGAAGCAGGTCTTTTACAATAAAAAAGACCTTCGCAGAGGTAATAGTAGTTTACCATAACTCATGCAAAAGGTCAAGCATTTTTTATATGTTTTAAGGATTATTTATGGTAGGTTCCGCCGCTTGAAATCTTGAAGGAACGGTAGATTTGTTCAAGCAGCATAATCCGTGCTAATTGATGAGGAAAGGTCATCTTGGACATTGAAAGCTTATAGTGAGCTTTCTGCTTTATTTCATCGGCTATGCCGTATGAACTGCCGATTATAAAGCAAACGTTTGAAAAGCCGCTTACCTGAACAGAAGAAAGTTTATCGCTCAACTGAACGCTGTCAGGTGCTGCGCCCTCAATGCAAAGAGGAACAACATAGCTCCCTTGAGGAACAGAGGCGTTTATTTTTTCTGCCTCTTTAGCCAGCGCGGCGCTTATCTCGGCATCACTTGGATTATCCGACAAGCGTTGCGGCTCAATTTCAATTATATTAAGTCTGCAAAATACCGAAAGGCGCTTTTCATATTCCTTTGATGCCTCTCTAAGATAATTTTCCTTAAGATGCCCTAAGGCGATAATTGTTATTTTAAGCATTTAATACTCCGTTTTAAAAAATAATAACATTCCCGTTTTTAGGCGGAGCAACATAGAGGATATAATCTTCGTTTTCTACAAGCTTATCGTCAACCAACCGGGCAACAATGCAATTCTTTGCAACCTCCGGACGATTATTCTCTCGGCTTAAATGGCCCAAGATGACCCTTGTTGTTCCGCTTTTTATAAGCTTTGCAACCTCTGCGGCGCAGTTGTTGTTTGAAAGATGGCCTCTATCGCTTAATATTCTTTTTTTGAGCGGCGGAGGATACGGCCCGTTTTCGAGCATAAAAAGGTCATAATTTGATTCTAACAAAACAGCGTCTGAACCTGACAATGCCAGATGAACCTCGTCTGACACAAAGCCCAAGTCGGTGCAAACGGCGCATCTTCTGCCATCAGGCAAGGTTATGATATAACCGCTCGAGCCTTCGCAATCATGGCTCGTTGAAAAGCGCGTTATTTTAAAATCGCCCAATTCAATGCTCTCATCAAAAGAGGTTATCTCGAGTTCAGGTATAGATTTTAACAGGGCTTCCTTTGTTTTTTCAGAAGCAAAAATGGGGATATTATATTTCGAACTGAATACTTTTAAGCCTTGGATATGGTCAATGTGCTCATGGGTTATAAATATTCCAAGAAGACTTTGAGGGTCGATAGCGGCCTTGCAAAGTCCCTCGCAAATTGATTTTGCGCTTATTCCGGCATCAATAAGAAGACCGGACTTGCCATGGCCTATGTATGTGCAGTTACCTGAGCTTCCGCTTGCTATTGGATAAAACTTGCTCATCCGTTCCTCCTTAAAATCAAAAAAGCGGAACATCGTTTTCAGACGCTCCGCTTAAAATGTTAGATTGCTGCGCGGCGTTCGTTGGGGTCAATAAACTCTCTGCGCTTAATATCGGCACCAACAGCCGAAAGCTTTTCAACTATGTTATCATAGCCGCGGTCGATAAACTCGATGCTATCGATTTCGGTCTGACCGTCTGCGGCGAGGCCTGCAAGAATCATTGCGGCGCCAGCTCTTAAGTC
>JAZOQD010000166.1:0-7630 GCA_045655925.1 Acutalibacteraceae bacterium
AGCCGAAAGCTGCCTTGAATTGTTTAAGTCGATTCCGAATTTAAAAGGAGTTTTTGACCCTGCGAACTTTGTTCAATGTAAGCAGAACACCTTAAAAGCTTGGGAAATGCTGAAGGATTATATCTATTATATGCATATAAAAGATGCCAACAAGAGTAATATAGTTGTCCCCGCCGGAAAGGGTGAAGGTAATATAAGATATATTGCCAATGAATATATAAAGCGCGGTGGCAGAGTGTTTACAATGGAACCGCATCTGGCAATATTTGATGGCTTTGCCGCCCTCGAAAAGCAAGGCGAGAGCATTGATACCTCGCAGTTTACATATGATTCGGCGGATGTGGCGTTTGATGTTGCTTGCGATGCGTTTAAAAGACTTATTTAAGGGGTAAATGTAATGGAAATAGGAGCACAGTTTTTTACAGTAAGAGGGTTTTGTAAAACCCCCGAGGAGTTTTCGGAATCGTTAAAAAAAGTGGCCGACATTGGTTATAAAAACGTTCAGATTTCAGGGACTTGTTCTTATGAGCCTGATTGGTTAAGAGATGAGCTTAAAAAGAATGATCTCAAATGTGTTTTGACGCATATATCAGGCGATAAATTGGCTGCTGATGCCGCGTCGGTGGCGAAAGACCATTCGGTTTTCGGTTGCGATAATATTGGGCTTGGATATTTCAAGTTTGATTTAGAGGATGACTCTTTTGAAAGATTTTTCAATAAATATACGCCCGTAGCAAAATCGCTTTATGAAAACGGAAAATATTTTATGTATCATAACCATGATGCTGAGTTTCAAAAAAAAGATAGCAGGACAATTCTTGAGCATATAGCGAAGAGAATCCCAAAGGAGCATATGGGATTTACGCTTGATACATTCTGGGTTCAGGCGGGCGGCGGCGATCCTGCATATTGGCTCGAGCGTTTAAGCGGCAGAGTTCCTTGCATTCATCTTAAGGATTACGCTTATGGTAAAAAGATGGCGGTTTTGGGCGAGGGAAATATAAACTTCGATCGAGTTTTTAAAAAAGCAGAAGTCGCAGGAACAAAATATATGCTGGTTGAACAGGATGATTGCAACGGAGAAAACCCGTTCGATTGCCTCAAAAGAAGCTATGATTACTTGAAAGCGAGAGGATTTTGATTATGAAAAAAATAAAATTAGGCATTATAGGAATAGGTAATATGGGTTCAACCCATATGAAAAATATTAAAGACGGAAAATGCCCCGAAATTGAGGTTACTGCTATTGCCGATATTGACCCTAAAAGGCTTGAATGGGCCAAAGCGCAAGACTTCGGTAAAAGCATAGCTTATTTTGACAATGCAATAGATATGTTAGATAGCGGTTTGATTGACTCTTGTCTTGTGGCAGTTCCGCACTATGACCATGCTCCGTTGGCTATCGAGGCTATGAAGCGCTCAATACACGTTATGGTTGAAAAACCTGCCGGTGTTTATACAAAGCAGGTTCGTGAGATGAACGAGGTTGCAGAGCAGCATCCCGAGGTTAAATTTGGTATGATGTTCAACCAGAGAACCAACTGTGTTTACAGAAAATTGCGTGAGCTCGTTCAGTCAGGCAAATATGGACAAATAAGAAGAACCAACTGGATTATCACCAATTGGTATCGTTCTCAGGCGTATTATAATTCGGGCGGTTGGAGAGCAACCTGGAGTGGAGAAGGAGGAGGCGTTCTCCTTAATCAGTGTCCCCATCAGCTTGATTTGTGGCAATGGATTTGCGGAATGCCCAAAAAGGTTCACGCTCATTTGCAGTTCGGCAAATGGCATGATATTGAGGTTGAGGACGATGTTACCGCTTTTGTTGAGTATGAAAACGGCGCAACCGGTGTTTTTGTAACCGGAACAGGTGATGCAAAAGGCACTAACCGTTTTGAAATCCAGATGGATAAGGCCAAGTTTGTTGTTGAAAACGATAAGCTTTATATGGATGAGTTTGAAATGACCGAGCAAGAGTTTTCAAAAATTAACAAGAGCCCGTTTGGAACGGTTAAATCAACACATATCGAGGTCGAAACTGATGGCCTCAATCTTCAACACGTTGCGGTGTTAAACGCTTTTGCCGATGCCATTTTGCACGGCGGAAAAATGGTTGCCGAAGGATATGAGGGCATCAACGGATTAACGCTCTCAAACGCTATGCATTTATCTGCGTTTTTAAACAAAACAATAGAGCTTCCTTTTGATGAAGAATTATATTATAATGAGCTTATGAAATGGGTCAGAAATTCAAAGGAAAAATCGACAGTAGAGGCTGTTTTTGCCTCAACCGATGATATTAACAGCGGGAAATAAGGAGTTTTATATGGTGTTGCCAAAAAATCTACCCGATGCATTAAAATACAGCAAAAAAGAATTGCTCAATATTTTGATAGAAGAGGAGTATGGAAAAATACCCAAGGCGCCTCTTAGCATTTCGGCCGAAATATTATCAGAGGATAAGGCTTTTTGCTCGGGATTTGCGCCGCTTATTCGCTATAACTTGAAAACCGTTACCGAAAATGGCGAGTTTTCATTTCCTTTAAATTTTGTTTGCCCTGATTCAAAGGAAGCGTTGCCTTGTTTTATTTTAATCAATTTTGAATCGTCGGTTCCCTCAAAATATTATCCGGCCGAGGAGATTGCAGATAACGGGTTTGCGGTAATTTCGATAAATTATAATGATATTTCAAGCGATGATGGAGATTTTTCTAAAGGACTTGCCGGTGTCGTTTTTAAAAACGGCAGAAAGCCTGAGGATTGTGGTAAAATCGGTCTTTGGACCTGGGGTGTATTAAGAGCTTTTGAGTTTGCTTGTTCCTTGCCGCAAATTGACCATGAGAAAATTTGCGTTGTCGGTCATTCAAGACTTGGCAAAACAGCGCTTTTGGCGGGCGCGTTAGAGGAACGCTTCTTTGCCGCAATGTCAAACTGCTCGGGTTGTTGTGGCTCGGCGCTTTTCAGGGATAAAAAAGGTGAAAAAATTGATTTTATAACCGGCAGATTTCCGTATTGGTTTAAAGATTCGTTTAAGAACTATGCCGAAAAAGATGACCAGCTGCCTTTTGACCAGCATTTTCTTATTGCCGCTAATGTTCCGCATTATGTTTATGTTGGCAGTGGTGCAGGAGATATTTGGGCAGACCCTAATTCTGAATTTTTAGCTTGTGTTGCCGCGAGTGAATATTATGAAAAGCATTTGGGCAAGGGCTTTATTTTCAATGAGGATGAGGTTTCAGAAAGTTGCCGTTTTCAAGAGGGTAACATTTGCTATCATAGAAGACCGGGTAAGCACTATTTAAGCCGCAAAGACTGGCAAAATTATATGAACTTTGTAAAATCAAAAATCTGATAAAAAAACCGCAGGTTGAACGTTAAAACCTGCGGTTTTTTGTTGCGATATTAAACTTTGTGTGCTAAAATAGGGCTTAATGACAAAAAAGGAGTGAAATTATGGAATTTTTATACCTTTTAGAAAGCATAAGAAATACAGTTGTCGATAAAATCATGCTGGGCATAACCTTCTTGGGAGAAGAAATACCCTTTATGGTTATCGGTATGCTTTTGTTATGGTGTGTTGATAAGTTCGAGGGCTATTATATGCTCTCGGTAGGCTTTGTCGGCACCCAAATAAATCAGATTTTAAAAGTTATTTTCAGAATTCCTCGCCCCTGGGTTAAGGACCCCGAGTTTAAACCTGTAGGCTCTGCGATTAAAGAAGCAACGGGATATTCATTCCCTTCGGGTCATACACAGAGCGCAACGGGCAACTTTGGAACGATTGCTTTATGGAGCAGAAAAAATTGGTTATCAATCGTTATGATTGTTTTAACTGTTTTGGTTGCCTTTTCAAGAATGTATCTCGGCGTTCATACTCCTTTGGATGTCGGTGTGTCGTTGCTTGTTGCGGCGGTGCTCGTTTTCGGTTTTTATCCTATTGTTAAAAAGGGTAGAGAAAATCCTAAAATCATGTATTGCCTTTTTGCTGGTATGATACTGTTCTCATTGGGCGCAGTTTTATTTATGGAGCTTTATAAATTCCCTGAAACTGCTATCGGAGAGGAGCTTTTGCACGGTCTTAAAACAACCTATAAAATGTTCGGTGCATCGGTTGGATTTTTGGTTGCATATCATCTTGATAGAGTTTACATAAAATATGATACAAAAGCAGTATGGTGGGCTCAAGTGTTAAAGGTTGTTTTAGGTCTTGCGCTCTCGCTGGGCGTAAAAGAGCTTTGCTATCTCGTTTTCGGAATTATTCCGGGTGAAACCATTAACCGTGGACTTTCATATTTCGTTATGGTTATTTTTGCCGGCGCAGTCTGGCCGCTTACTTTTAAGTGGTTCGCAAAATTGGGTGGTAAAAAATGAAATCAATAGGCAATGTTTTTATCTTGGGCGATAGCTATTCGACTTTTAAGGGATATATTCCCGAGGGTTATGCCACATATTACGGTGATAAAGAGCGTGAGGGAATAGACGTTTATTCGGTCGATGAAACCTGGTGGATGCAGGTTATAAACAGAGCTAGTGGCAAGTTGTTGATGAACTGCTCTTGGTCGGGAACAACTATTGGAAACCATGGTTGGAACAATGAGGATTTCAAGGATAAGTCCTTTATTGGAAGAGTTGAAAAACTTATAAATCAAGGTTATTTTAAAGAAAACAAGGTGGATACATTTTTTATTTTCGGCGGAACGAATGACAGTTGGTGCGGAGCGCCGCTTGGAGAAAAGAAAACTGCCGAGTGGGAGAGCCAAGACCTATATTTTGCGATTCCCGCGATATATTATCTTGCCAACCTTTTAAAAACCGAGCTTAAGGGCACAAGGGTTATCGGCATAATAAATACAAGATTAAAACCGCCCATAAAAGAGGCACTTATAGACGCATTTTCTTTGAACGAAATTGAGTATGTTGAATTAGAGGATATAGAAAAGGCAGGCGGCCATCCCAATAAAAAGGGTATGGAGCAGATAGCTGAGCAGGTTTTGGCTATTATTTAGGAGGATATGGGTTTGAAAGTTTTCCAACCAAAGCTTTTTACTTCATTAAAGAATATGGAGAAAGGGCAGATAGTAAAAGATATTATTGCAGGAGTTATAGTTGCGATAATTGCGCTACCGCTTTCAATAGCGCTTGCAATCGCATCAGGTGTTTCGCCCGAAAAAGGTCTTTATACCGCCATTGTTGCGGGTTTTGTTATTTCGTTTTTTGGCGGAAGTAAGGTTAATATTTCAGGCCCAACTGCCGCATTCGCAACCATAGTTGCAGGAATAGTTGCCGATTTTGGAACCGACGGGTTAATACTTGCAACCATAATGGCAGGTATTATACTAATAATTTTAGGTTTGGTGCGCGGCGGAAATCTTATAAAATATATTCCGCATACCATTGCAACCGGCTTTACCTCGGGTATTGCGGTAACGATAGTTATCGGTCAGTTAAAGGACTTTTTTGGTCTTACGTTTGCGCCCGGAACTCATGCCATAGAAACAACCGAAAAGTTAGTTGCAGTTGTAAAATCTTTTGCAACGTTTAACTGGCAAGCGCTTTTGGTTGGTGCGGTGGGAATGGCAATTCTGATTTTATTCCCAAAAGTAACAAAGAAAATACCGCCATCTTTAATTGCAGTTATAGTCGGAATATTTATGGTTAAGCTGCTTAATATGAAAGTTAATACAATCGGTGACCTTTATACCATTTCAAGAACGTTGCCGAAACCCGAAATCCCATCATTTTCATTTGAAACAGTAACCGCGCTTATCCCATCGGCGTTTACAATTGCTATTTTAGCGGGAATTGAATCGCTTTTATCCTGCGTTGTTTCGGACTCAATGATTGATGATAAGCATAATTCAAATACTGAACTGATTGCTGGTGGATTAGGTAATATATGCTCAGCTTTGTTCGGAGGTATCCCTGCAACAGGAGCGATTGCCAGAACTGCGGCAAATGTTAAAAACGGCGGAAGAACACCGATTGCAGGTATAACCCACGCGATAGTGCTTTTGCTGACACTGGTTTTGCTTATGCCGTATGCTGCATTGATACCAATGCCAATTATAGCGGCAATACTGTTTATGGTCGCTTATAATATGTGCGAGTGGCGTAAATTTGTTGAAATTTGCAAAACGGCTCCAAAAACCGATGTCGTGATATTGGTTCTGACCTTTGTGCTGACTGTTGTGTTTGATTTAGTTGTCGCAATTGCGGTTGGAATGGCGTTGCATCTTATTATTTTGTTTATAAAAAAGAAAGTCAAAAGATAATAAAAAGCCGATGTTTTACATCGGCTTTTATTTTTTTTAAAAACTATTGCAATTCTGGTATTTTGTGTATATAATATAGGAAAAAGTGTTCCGTTTGGAACAGTTTTGGAGGTGAAAGGGTGAACTGTTTTCTGTTTGAAGGCTTAAATGAGCAAGAAAAGCAAGAGGCGCTAAAGTCCTTTGCGGGGCCTGTTAGCTTCAAAAAAGGCGATGAGCTTTATAAAGTTGGCGCGCTCGGCGTTCTCGAAAAGGGAAGCGGCAGAGTTTTAAGATATGGCGCTATGGGTGAAAAAGTAACTATGCGGTCGCTATCGGCAGGAGATGTTTTCGGCGCAGCTTCTATGTTCGGCCAATGGGAAGAGGGAATGAGCAGCGTTATTGCAATGAGTGATTCGGTTGTTTACTATCTTTCTGAAGCGTCTTTAAAGGAGTTAATCGAGAAAATCCCCAAAGTCGCGATTAACTATATAGAGTTTTTAGCAGGGCGCATCAGATTCTTAAATTTAAAGGTTGATACCTTTTCTGCCAAGGGTGCCGAGAAAAAGCTGCTTGAGTATCTCATTTCGCTTGCCGATGAAAACGGCGAAGTAAAGCTATCGGTCTCGATGACTGAATTATCGCGCCGCCTGAAAATCGGAAGAACAAGTCTTTACAGAGCTTTTTCAACCTTAACTGAACAAAAAATTATCCAAAAGGATAAAAATATAATAAAAATACTATAAGAAGAAGGAATCATTATGAAAAAATTATTATCGTTAAGTTTGGCAGTTTTGCTTGTAGTGGCTTTAGTGCTAACTTCAGGTTGTGCTAAAAAAGAAGAACAATACAAAGCAGCTGATATTTCCGTTGCTTGCATGACAGGTCCTACCGGCGTTGGTATGGCTAAGCTTATGGCCGATAGCGAAGCTAAACTGACTGCAAATAATTATACCTTTACCGTTGCGGGTGATGCAACCGGCATCAACGAGAAGTTTGTTAAAGGTGAAATCAATATCGCCTCTGTTCCGACCAACGTTGCCGCAACCCTTTATAATAAGACAAACGGAAAGGTCAGAATCCTTGCAGTCAATACTTATGGCGTGCTTTCTATTCTTGCGAAGGATAGCGGTATTGACTCGATTGATGACTTAAAGGGTAAGACCGTTTACTCAACAGGTAAGGGTCAGAACCCCGAGTTTATCTTTAAATACATTTTAGAGAAAAATGGCATCAACCCCGAAACTGACCTTACCATCAACTTTGTTTCAAGCACCGATTTGGTTGCAAAGCTTGTTTCGGGCGAGGCAGATATTGCCTTAGCTCCTGAGCCTGCCGCAACCACCGTTTTGGTTAAAAACAAAGAGCTTAACCGAGTGCTC
>JAZOQD010000167.1:0-12975 GCA_045655925.1 Acutalibacteraceae bacterium
TCCGACTTTAATGTATAATAATTGAAAATAAAAGTATTTTATTCGCAATGGGAGTGTTAACCTTATGATATGGCACAGCGCTACAGCTGAAGAAGTCATTAAAGAACTTAAAACCGACCGCGAAAAAGGATTATCAACTAACGATGCCGCAAAGCGTCTTAACAAGTATGGTAAAAACCTTACAGTTAATGAGGAAGAAATAAGCATTTATGATGCGTTTATTGACCAATTAAAGAAGCCTGCGATTATAATTCTTGCTTGCTTACTTGTAATATTTATTTTAAGAGAGCTTGTTCTTGGAACAAATAATTTCTTATTTCCTATTATAATGGTGCTTCTCATTTGCATTAAGGCGGCACTTTGCATCTTATCTGAATATCATTCAAGAAATATGCTTGCAAGCCTTGGCAACAGAA
Source organism: Acutalibacteraceae bacterium (assembly GCA_045655925.1). Lineage (GTDB taxonomy): Bacteria > Bacillota > Clostridia > Oscillospirales > Acutalibacteraceae > UMGS172. The sequence continues at coordinate 417 of JAZOQD010000167.1, forward strand.
TGCATGTTACAGCAAGGGTTATCCGCGGTGGCAGAACAAAAACAGTTAAGGGTCAGGACTTGGTTCCCGGTGATATTATAATTTTAACTGAGGGCGATTATGTTCCTGCCGATGCAAGACTGATAGAGTCTAACGGCTTAAGATGCGATGAGTCGGTTCTTTATAATGAAAAAGAAGTCGTTGTTGTTAATAAGGAGGCACTTTCACTTTTTGAAAACCATATACCTGTTACCCAACGCGAAAATATGGTATATTGCGGATGTCATATAATTACCGGCGATGCTTTAGCGGTTATTACCGAAACGGGCGCTGATGCCGAAATCAGAAGAACTGTTATTAAGGATAAAATATTTATACATAAAGGTGTTCAGGACCGAATTTCTGACCGATATAATGACCTGCTTAAGATATTCCAATTTATAAGCCTTGCCGCCTGCGTTATTATAACCGCACTCGGCACCTTTGCCACTAAGGGCATCATAGGTTGGGGCAAGTTCTTAGAGGCGCTTATTGCGGCAGTTGCTTTTTATATTGCTGTTGTTCCGGGTAGCTTATCAACCAGAATTGCAACATTGTTTATGCTTGGAATCAAACGTTTAGAAAAAGATAACGCCGTTATCTTTAACCCCGTTACTATTGAAAAGCTGGCCGGTGTAAGCGTTATCTGTTCAGATAAAACCGGAACCTTAACACAAAATAAAATGTCGCTCGTTAAGGTTTTTGATGGTGAAAAAACTGTTGACCTGCGCTCTGATACTGTAACAAAGCAGGCAGAGGTTGCAATGCGTTTTGGTGCTCTAAGCTGCGATATGGAGGAAGACGGAGAGGTTCTGGACCATACCGAAAATGCTCTCGCTTCTGCATCGTCAAGATACCTTAATATAGATAAATCTGACCTTGATGAGCATTTCCCGCGCATTTCTGTAATTCCTTTAAACCCTGAAAGAAAAATCAAAACCACAGTTAATATGATTGAGGGCAAGGTTTTCTCAATTGTTCGCGGCGCTCCTGATATTATTTTAGAGCGTTGCAATTCCAAAAACAGCGAAAAAATTCGCAAGAACTATGAGGACCTTTGCAGTGAAGGCTACCGAGTTCTTGCCATTGCTTATAAAATTCTCGATGCAGTTCCTGCCGAAACAGAGTTGGATTCAATAGAATATGATTTGGAATTTTTAGGCCTCTTTGGTATTTCAGACCGCGAACGCAGGGGCGTTGCAAGTGATATAGCTTTATGTAAGCGCAGCGGCATTTCAACCGTTATGTTTACGGGCGACCATATAAATACCGCTTGCTCAATTGCTCAGAAAATCGGTATTCTTTCTGAAGAAGATTTAGCTGTTACCGGCGAGCAAACCGCCTGCCTTTCAGATGATGAGCTTGCCGCAGTTGTTAATAAAATCAAGGTTTGCGCAAGATTCTCCTCTGATGACAGAATAAGAATGGTCAACGCGCTTCACAGAAACGGCGAAAAGGTTCTCTTAACCGCTGATAGCGCCGCAAACTATGCTCCTATGTCTTACGCCGAGGTTGGCTGTGCCATGGGTAAATCAGGAACTAACGTTGCTAAGGGAAATGCCGATATAATCGTTTATGATGATAGCTTTACCTCTATTGTTAAGGCAATCAGAAACGCCCGAGGCATTTTCAATAACTTCACAAAATACACTAACTACTATATGAGTATGTGTGCTTGTATGTTTATTGTTATGGCATTCGGAACTATATTCTATGGTGCTATTTTTCCCTCAACTCCGCTTATTTTACTCGGTGCAATATTCGCGCTCCTTTTCCCTATTGCATCAATCGGATACGAAACTGCCGATATTGGTGTTATGAATGTTCCACCACGAGCCATCGGCGATAAAATGTTCGATATAAGAAGTATTATAAAGGCCGCAATAACCGGTGCAGTAATTTCTATTGTTCCTATAATTGTTGCTATTGTTAATATCGGCCATAGCGGTGCTACAACAGCAACCTTTGTATCATTAGTATTTACTCTCGTTTTCTTTATGTTCAGCACAAGAACCTCCGATATGATTTATAACCGCATATTCCATAACAGATTTATGTTTATAATCGTTGGCATTTGCATATTGGCTACAATTCTTTTGGTTGCAACACCAATTAGAATGTTATTCTCAATCCCTGCACTTGATGTAACAGGTTGGTTAACGTCAATTCTTATTCCTCTTGCTATTCCTGTTGTTTTTGAAGCACTAAAGCTTTTAGGTCTTTATAAATACATTAAATAATATTTGGTTACAAAAAACCGCCCAAAGCATTACGCTTTGGGCGGTTTTAATTTTAAACTTATTTTGTGCCGAAAATTCTATCGCCGGCATCGCCAAGACCTGGGATAATATAACAATGCTCGTTAAGATGAGAATCAAGACCTGCGCAGTAAACCTCAATATCGGGATGAGCCTTAGTTAAAGCCTCAACGCCCTCAGGAGCTGCAAGAATGCACATAAACTTGATGCTCTTAGGATTTCTCGCCTTAATCTTATCAACAGCGTCAATAGCAGAGCCGCCTGTTGCAAGCATCGGGTCAAGAACGAAAACATCACGCTCAGGGATATCTGCAGGAAGCTTGCAGTAATACTCAACGGGTTCCTTGGTATCAGGGTCGCGGTATAAGCCGATATGACCGATTTTAGCACCCGGAACGAGTTGAAGCACACCATCAACCATACCTAAGCCTGCGCGTAAAATAGGAACAAATGCGAGGGTTTTACCGCCAATCATTTTAGCATCTGCAATTGCAAGAGGAGTTTCAACCTTAACATCTTTTAACGGAAGGTCTCTTGTTGCCTCATAGCACATTAAGGTTGCAATTTCACTGATAAGCTCGCGGAACTCCTTAGTTCCGGTATCCTTGTTGCGAAGAATTGCGAGCTTATGCTGAATAAGCGGGTGGTCAAATACGCAAACATTTTTATTCATTTTTACATCCCCCAAAATTTATTAGTTATTATTTATTATTTATTATTTATTTTCAATTTCCATTATAGCATTAACACGGCGCTCGTGTCTACCACCTTCGAAATCGGTTCCTATAAATAAATCAACGATTTCCAAAGCAACGCCCGGACCGATAACTCTGCCGCCTAAGCAAAGGATATTGGCATCATTATGAAGTCTTGTAAACTTAGCGGAAAAGGTTTCCGAGCAGGCAGCGGCGCGGATACACTTGCACTTATTAGCCGCCATAGACATTCCGATTCCTGTTCCGCAAACGAGAATACCGAGCACGGTTTGGCCTGTGGCTACCGAATTGCAGACCTTCTCTGCGATTTCGGGATAATCAACCGAATCGGGGGTATAAGAACCGAAATCCTTAAACTCAATTCCCTTCTCCTCTAAATGCTTGATAATCTCCTGCTTGAGCTGGAATCCGCCATGGTCAGAACCTAAAGCAATAACATCACCTTTTTTATAGTTAGGCATCTATATTACTTCCTTTCAGAAGCCAATGACTTGGCTTTTAATTCTCTTTCAGCTTGCGGCAAGCGCAAATATGTCGGCAAAAGGTCTTCTGCCGAAACAAAAGTCTCGCTATTTTCCGCCACTTTGTAAACACCCGTCGCTCTTTGATATTTAAGATGCTCAGGCGTCAGCTTTAAATTATCCAATTTATCCTTTGCGGCTTCATAAAAAATATCCGCACCGTCACCCACTGCAAAAATAGGCAATGAGCCGCATTCTAGCAAAGCAACCTCTTTTATGAGGTCATCCTTTAAAATAGCTCTATCCTCACAAAGACGCTCGATTTTACCGCTTTCTATTTTAAACAGAGCATTATAAAACTGATTGCATCTTGCATCCATAACCGCGCAGACTATGCAATCAATAGCTTCCATATTATAAGCCATCGCTTCCAAAACAGAAACAGGTATGCAGGGTTTATTGATAGGCTCTGCAAGACCCTTAACCGCACTGACGCCTATTCTTACACCCGTAAATGAACCCGGGCCAACCGGGACCGCGAAAGCATCAATGTCAATAGGATTCAGAGAGCATAACTTTAAAAGCGAATCTATCATCGGCATCAAAGTTTGGGAATGGGTTGTTTTTTGATTTAAAAAATATTCGCCTAATATTTTTCCGTTATCCGCTAAAGCCGCAGAAACAGGCGATGCAGTGCATTCAACCGCCAAAATCTTCATTATATATCCTTAACCGTAATAGAACGGTCATTCTCCCCTAAATATTCAATAGTAACCTCAAGATAATGCTCAGGCAAAGCGGAAGCAATATTCTCGCTCCATTCAACTACCAAAACACCGCCCGATTCAAGATATTCAAAATACCCCGTTGTATAAAGGTCTTCCCAACCGTCTATACGATACATATCAAAGTGGTAAACATCTTTTCTGCCACCTTTGTATTCATTAACAATGGCAAAGGTTGGAGAGTTGACATCGCCAAAATATCCTAAACCTCTCGCAAGACCCGCAGTAAAGCAAGTTTTCCCTGCGCCCAAATCGCCTTTTAAAGCAATAACGCCGCCACTCAATTTATCTGCAAGCTTCTCTGCAACAGCTTCGGTTTCGGCACGGGAATGTGTTATAAAAACTTCTTCAGCCATAAAACACCTTTTAAAACAATATTTTAATGTATTATAACACACTTGTTTTAATATTTAAAGTCTATCTTGAACTATTTTTTAAAATGATATATAATATTTTTAATAAAAAAATTCTCCCTTGTGTTGAAAGGTTTTAAATATGAGATTATTTTTTAGAAAGATTGCTGACTACATCCGTGAATGCGATAAATTGCTTTATATTCTTTTTATCGTGACAACATCTTTTGGTTGTATCGCCGTTTTTTCAACAACCTATGCCCAAAGCGGTTTAAAGGACTTTATAACCCAGGCCGTTTCAATGGTCTTGGGTGTTATTGCCGTTATTTTTATAAGCACTCTGCATTATAAAAATATCTGCCGCTTCTGGCCTATTGTTGCGGCTGTTGGCTTAATTCCGGTTGGTTTAACCTTTTTTATCGGCTATGCCCCCGGTGTTACCGATGATAAGGCTTGGCTTATGCTCCCCGGCAATATTTCTTTCCAGCCCTCTGAGTTATTGAAAATTTGTTTTATTTTAACTTTTGCATATCATTGCTTTAAAATCGGCGATAAGGTTAAAAAATTCTGGCATGTTGTTCTTTTATGTATCCATGGTGCCTCGCCCGTTCTTCTTATACACTTTCAGGGTGATGATGGAACTGCGCTTGTCTTCGCTTTTATGTTTATAGGAATGATGTTTGTTGCAGGCGTTCCTATAAGATATTTTATAATCTTACTTTCAGCCGCGGTAATCGCTGCTCCCTTTGCCTATTTTTTCTTAATGAATGATGACCAGCAAGCGCGAATAAACGCATTGTTTACAGGTGAAGCGGGAGATTATCTCGGAACCCTTTATCAGCAGTATAAGGGCAGAATTGCATTAGCAAACGGTGGGTTTTTAGGCCAAGGCCTTTTTAAAGGAACTATGACCCAATCGGGCGGCGTTCCTTACGGATACAACGATTTTATCTTCACCTGTATCGGCGAAGAATTAGGTCTTCTCGGCTGCCTGTTGGTTTTAGGCTTAATTTCCGCTATCTGCATAAGAATTCTTAGAATCGGCTTTTTGTCAGACAGTAAAATGGGCCTTATTATTTGCACAGGCATGTTTATGATGCTTCTTTCTCAAACCATTATTAATGTCGGAATGTGCCTATGGCTGTTGCCCGTTATCGGTGTTACATTGCCGCTTTTCAGCGCAGGCGGAACATCCCTTTTGTTCACCTATTGCGGTTTTGGTCTGGTTATGAGCGTTTATATGCACCGTAATTCAGGAACTGTTTACCTCCGCGACGAAATGTCGAGGTATGGATAAAACAACAAGACAATGGGACGGTTCTCTGTCCTGACCAAAACCAACTGATTTTCGGGAGGCAAGAGCGCTAAGCTCTTGCCTCTTTTCCATAGTAAAAAAGGTTGCCACAATGTTGTGGCAACTTTTTATTTTATCAGCAAGTTTATTCCCTCTTTGATTCCGTTTATTACATAGGAAAAAACTCTTAACAGCCCTGATGAATATTTTAAAAATATTTCCTTTGATTTTTCCGCAACCGAAATTATTGGAAGACTAAACTCTTTGCCAAACAGCGAAAATCTGTCCTTATCAACAACCTCAAACAGCTCGCTGTTTCTGTTATAAGCGATTTTTTCGGTATTCTTAAAGGCAATACCTATAAAATAAAACGCAATAAAGCATAGCGCAATTACGACGAGCGTTACAAGCATAGTCCTAAACATAATTTTGTTTTTACTTCCCAATGTCCTTCAACCTTCATTTTCCAAAACCTTAACTATTGAATTTCCAACTAATTCGGCAGAATATTTTGCTTGTTCGAATGTATTGGCATCACTGCCGATTTCGATTAAAAATGCGCCTTTTGAAAGGTTTTGGTTATATTTTTTACTTCTTAAAAGCATTGCTCTTGCCAGCATCGGATAATCGGTTTCAAACTGGTTTTGAAGTTTTACTGCAAGCTTTAGATTTTCTTTCCAATCGGGATAATCTGTAATACTCCCCGTTTGGCTACCCATAACAAGCATAACCTGCGCCGCTTCTTTACCGTCTATATTAACAACGGGCGCAACCTTATCCGATTTTCCTCCCGTTATAGTATCTCTATGAACATCAATTATAACCTTAATTGATGGGTAATCCTTTAAAATTGACTGAATCGTATCTGCCGAACGCGAATAGCTTCCCGAAAAGCCGGGGTGGTCATGCATGGTTTTTGAATGAATAACCGCAATACCGTTACTCTCTAATTTTTCTTTTAATATTTCCCCTATTTTAACTATATTTTTCTCGGTATCAGTAGTTCTCGGCTCATCAAAATCGGTATAATACTGCTCCTCATTATCCATAAACGCTTCAGTTCCGTGAGTATGATATATAAGCACCTGCGGCTCGCCGTTTTTTGCGATTGAATAATCTAAGGAATCATTTAGCAGTGATTTTATATTTATATCGGCTTTCGCGCTGTTGGATAAATAAACATTACCGTATTTTGTGTTGGCGCTATAAGGTGAAAGGGTCTTTTTAATTATACTCCCTATAACCGTTTCTTTAATTGATACGCTGGCGGGTTTTGCATAAATATCTGATGAGCTTTCTGTTTCTAAATCGGCTTTTTCTCCGATAAAAATATCGCCAACTAAAATCTCCTCATATATATTTTTTTCGCTGCTTTTATAGTAATTAAACCCATTGGGATATGTTGCCATAACCGATAGGCAGGCGGTTTTCCCTATAAACGAAGCCGGTTCTAAAACAACAAAGCCACAAACTATTAAAAAGCAGATAAAAAGGCAAAGTAAAACCCTTAACGCCGCAGAAAATCGTATCATCAGTAAAATCCCTTTACAAGTTTTACTAAATAATATGCAAAAACTCTCCCAATTAGACGATAAGGGATAATAATTCTCGGTCAACATAAGGCTGCAGACTCTGATTTATAGCGTTGGATAAAACGGTGCTGGCGGTTTCTATTATTCTATCAATTTCCCGAGGCGTTACAATATATCTGCATGCATCAGCTTCTATCTCATTGCTCTTTATAAAAAGAGCCGCATCAGCAACGGTTGGAACACCAATGGTTATACAAGGAATTCCAAGCGTTTTATAGCTCAGCTCTGCTCTTTTATTGCCAACACCTGAGCCTGGGCAAAGCCCTGTATTACTTATCTGAACACAGCTTCCCAAGCGCGAAACCTCATTAGCCGCCAATGCATCAATAAAAATAATCAAATCGGGCTTAACTGAGGCGGAAACGCTTTTTACAATCTCAAATAGCTCAATCCCCGTTTGACCTAAAACACCGGGAGAAATTGCGGCAACAGGCTTGATTTTACCTAATCCAAACTGTTGTAAGCTCATAGAATCAAGATGTCTTGTTGCAAAGATTTTTGATGCCGTTTTCGGTCCTAATGCATCAGGCGTAACCTCAGTGTTTCCAATGCCAACAACCAAAGTCGTTCTGCTAAGATTCCCAATTAGCTTTGATAAATTTTCAGTTATTAAATCGGCGATATTTTGAAAATCAAAAATATTCTCGTTTCTTTTCGATTCAAAGGAAATATATTCGCCTTTTGGCTTTCCTAATTCCTCCGCTACTTTTTGAGTTAAAATTTTAACAGTTGTAACCTTTATATCTTCAAAAAAATCCTCGGTTTTACTTATTCCGCTACTTTGTTTTGATTTATCTGAGGCAAATTCTATCGCTAGGTCTGAAAACAAATGCATCACCGCCCGATAATAGTTTTAAAATATTATTATCAGTTGCATTTTGCTTTATTCTACAACAGTTTTTATGAGATTTAAAATTTAATGCAGTTTTTGAAAAAAAGTGTTGCATTTTACTTTAAGGAGTGATATTATATACTCGCTGTGATTTGGTGAAAAGTGTGCTTTTGCGCCTTTGAACCTGCAAAACTACTCAAGGAGGTGGAATTATGCCGAATATTAAATCCGCCAAGAAACGCGTTCTCGTTGCTGAAGCTAACAACATGCGTAATAAGAGCTACAACTCTGCACTTAAGACTGCTATCAAGAAGGCTGATGCTGCTATTGCTAACAATGCTGATGATAAAGCAGAGTGCGTAAAAGTTGCTGTTAAGAAGATTGACCAGGCTGTAACTAAAGGTATTCTTCATAAGAACAATGCCGCAAGAAAGAAATCTGCCCTCGTAGTTCGTCTTAACAAGACCAATGCTTAATTTTGCATGACGAAATAACGGCTGCCGGAAATAATCCGGCAGCCTTTTTCGTTTTATATGAAATTTTAAAGTTTGATTATTCCTTTTCTTGCTTTTCTTTTCTTTTTTTCAAAGATTTTTTAAGCGGAATATCGTTGCGGAAAACCTCTTTCCCATCATAATTATCGAGCAAGGTTTCGAAATTCGCGGTGTCAATATTGCCCTCCTCGTAACCCTCGGCAGTTTTGTAAAGCTTATAAACAATCGCGTCATACTCTTTGATGACCTTAACTCTATCAACAATTAGGATAATTCCGAGCGCAACGGCTAAAGCCGCGCAAATAATAGATGGAACGCCGAAAAGCATCCAGAAATTAGTCTGTCCTCCATTTTGCAGGTCATTCTTAACGCTGATGCCATAGAAAACGGTAAAGGCGACTATAAGATTAACCAAGCTACAAGATAAGAACAGCGGAATAATCCTTTTTATAAAGCCGATTATCGCAACAATCATTGCAATAACAACCAAAATCATGGTAAACATATAAATTCTCTGCTCATCATAAACTGCAGCTCTATCGGCAGTTGATTTATCGGCATATTCGCTCATTAAAACAATGTTGCCCATTAAAACAACGATGCACATCATAATCGAATATGCAGTTGCAACAAAATAGGAAGCTTTTAATGCTTTAAACAATCCGCCGCCGAAACGGAATATTCCCTTTTCCCTGACTTTACTGCTTGCGAGTGATAAAATATTACTGTTTCTTTTCATAAAATCTCCGTCTTTGATTCTATTGATTTCAAATTAAAATTTTGTTATAATATTCTTAATTCATACTACCTATCTTGGCTCAATTTGTCAAGTAAAAGAAAGCAGGTCTATTTATGCCTAAACTCAATATTGTGCTGGTTGAGCCCGAAATCCCTCAGAATACGGGCAACATTGCAAGAACCTGCGCCGCAACAGGTGCAAGACTTCATATTGTAAAGCCGATGGGTTTTACAATTGACGATAAAAAACTCAAGCGCTCAGGTTTAGATTATTGGCATTTGCTCGATATTACCTATTATGAGAATTTAGATGATTTTTTCTCTAAAAATAAGGGTCAATACGCATTTTTCACAACCAAGGGCAGAAAAACTCATTCCGATTATAAATACGAGGACAACTGCTACCTTTTCTTTGGGAAAGAAACTAAAGGCTTGCCTGAGGAGTTACTGCTCCAGCATCCCGACGAATGTGTAAGATTACCTATGATTGGCGAAGCAAGAAGCCTTAACCTATCCAATACAGTTTGTGTTGGCGTTTATGAGGTTTTAAGGCAATGGAACTACCCCGAATTACAGAACGAGGGTCAGCTACATAACTATAAATGGGAGGAATAATGTCCCCTATTTATTTATTTTTTACAAATCTAAAAAATATTATATTTTATTTAAAATAATATCTTGAAAAATAGATGACAATATTATAAAATAAGATTGTTCAAAATTTGTCAATATATTACTTTCGAAAGGATGTTAATTATGTCAGTATTAAACAAAAAGACCGTTGATGATATCAACGTTAAGGGCAAACGCGTTCTTGTTCGTTGCGATTTCAATGTTCCCCTTAAAAACGGCGTTATCACCGACGAAAACAGAATCGTTGCAGCACTTCCCACCGTTAAGAAGCTTATCAATGACGGCGGTAAGGTTATCCTCTGCTCTCACCTTGGCAAGCCGAAGGGCGAACCCAAGCCTGAATTAAGCCTTGCACCTGTTGCAAAGCGCTTAAGCGAGCATTTAGGTAAAGAGGTTGTTTTTGCAGCTGATGATACAGTTGTTGGCGAGAATGCTAAAGCTGCAGTTGCCGCTATGAATGACGGCGATGTTGTTCTTTTACAGAACACTCGTTACAGAGCTGAAGAAACCAAAAACGGCGAAGCTCTTTCTAAAGAACTCGCTTCTCTTTGCGAAATCTATGTTAACGATGCTTTCGGTGCAGCTCACAGAGCTCACTGCTCTACCGTTGGTGTTACAGAATATGTAGAAGAGGCAGCAGTTGGCTATCTTATGCAGAAAGAGCTCAAATTCTTGGGCGGCGCTGTTGAGAACCCTGTTCGTCCTTTCGTTACCATTTTAGGCGGAGCTAAGGTTGCTGACAAGCTTCCTGTTATCGAGAACCTTCTTACTAAGGCTGATACAGTTATCGTTGGCGGCGGTATGGCTTACACCTTCTTAGCAGCTAAGGGCTACGGTGTTGGAACCTCATTGCTCGATACTGAAAAGATTGAATACTGCAAGGAAATGATGGCTAAGGCAGAGGCTAACGGCGTTAAGCTTCTCCTCCCCATTGACTGCACAGTTGGCAAAGTATTCCCTGACCCCATTGACGGACCTGTTGATGTAATCGTTGTTGATGCTGACAAGATTCCTGCAGACCATATGGGTCTTGATATCGGTCCTAAGACTGCAGAAATGTTTGCTGAGGCTGTAAAATCAGCTAAGACTGTTGTTTGGAATGGTCCTATGGGCGTATTCGAGAACCCGACTCTTGCTAAGGGCACAATTGCAGTAGCTAAGAGCCTTGCTGAAACTGATGCTACAACCATTATCGGCGGCGGCGATTCTGCAGCAGCAGTTAACACTCTTGGCTTCGGTCCCAAGATGAGCCACATTTCTACCGGCGGCGGCGCTTCTCTTGAGTTCCTTGAGGGCAAAGAGCTTCCCGGTATTGCAGCAGTTAACGATAAATAATTTAATTAACTAAAAACGTTGCGGCACTATTACTGTGCCGCAACAGTTTTGTATTTATATGGAGGAAAAGAATATGAATAAGAATCTTCGTTCCGCAGTTATCGCAGGTAACTGGAAAATGAACAAAACCCCCGCAGAAACCACCGCGCTTATAAACGAGATGAAACCCCTTGTAGCAGATGCAGATTGCAAGGTTGTTCTTTGCGTTCCCTTTATTGATATTGCAGCAGCCGTAGCAGCTGCTGAAGGCTCAAACATTGAAATCGGTGCAGAAAACGTTCACTTTAAAGAGAGCGGCGCTTATACCGGCGAGATATCTGCTCAGATGCTCGTTGAATCAGGCGTTAAGTATGTTGTTATCGGCCATAGCGAGAGAAGACAGTATTTCGGTGAAACCGACCAGACTGTTAACCTTCGCACCCTTGCTGCTTTAAATGCAGGTCTTACCGCTATTGTTTGCGTTGGCGAAACCTTAGAGCAGAGAGAACTTGGTTATACCGAGACCCTTTTAAAGTTCCAGACAAAGATGGCTCTTACCAATGTTACTAAAGAGCAGCTTAAGAATGTTATCATTGCTTATGAGCCTGTTTGGGCTATCGGCACCGGCGTTACCGCAACTGCTGAGCAGGCAGATGAGGGCAACGGCTATGTTCGTGAGGCTATCGCTGAGGTTTACGGCAAGGATGTTGCCGAAACCGTTACCATTCAGTATGGTGGTTCTATGAACGCTAAGAATGCTGACGAATTAGTTGCAAAGACTAATGTTGACGGCGGTCTTATCGGCGGCGCTTCCTTAAAGGCTGAGGACTTCTCAGTTATCGTTAAGGCTGCAAGTAAATAATTAAAAGGTAGAATCATAATGAAAAAACCTATTGTTTTAACAATAATGGATGGTTTTGGCTTTAACCCTGTTTTAAAGGGCAACGCTATTGATGCGGCTAAAACCCCAAGACTTGACGAAATTTTTAAAACTTACCCCACCACCGAAATCGGCGCTTCAGGTATGGACGTTGGTTTGCCAGATGGTCAGATGGGTAACTCTGAGGTTGG
>JAZOQD010000168.1:0-6311 GCA_045655925.1 Acutalibacteraceae bacterium
TAATAAGCATCATAATAGCCCGAAGAAAGAACGAAGGTTCCGAGTAAAATTCTCTTTTTAACCTCTTTGCCGAAGCCCTCGCTTCTGGTTGCATTATAAAGGTCGGTAAGACCATCATAGTTTTCGGTTCTAAAGCCGTATCTTATACCATCAAAGCGGGAGAGGTTTGAGCTTGCCTCCGCAGATGCAATAATATAATATGTGGGGATAACATAATCGAGGAAAGGAAGGCTGATTTCTTCAACAATAGCGCCTGCCTCCTGAAGTTTTTCGGCAACCGCCTTAACGCTTTTTGCAACCTCAGGGTCTAAGCCTTCAGTCTCAAAGCATTCTTTAGGAAGGCCGATTTTCATTCCCTTAACATCAGTTGAAAGGTTATTGAGGTAATCGGTTTTTCCTAACTCAAGAGAGGTTCCGTCACGTTCATCTTTTCCTGCAATTACGTCCATAATTGCGGCGCAATCCGCAGTATCCTTGGCAACAGGGCCTATCTGGTCAAGCGATGAAGCATAAGCAATAAGACCGAAACGGGAAACAGTTCCATATGTCGGTTTAAAACCGGTAACACCACAGTAAGATGCAGGCTGACGGATACTTCCGCCCGTATCGGTTCCAAGAGCGCAAACCGCCTCTTTTGCGGCAACCGCGGCAGCAGAACCGCCCGAAGAACCACCGGGAACCTTTGTTTTATCCCAAGGGTTCTTAACCGAACCGTAATAAGAGGTTTCGCTGGTGCTTCCCATCGCAAATTCGTCCATATTGAGTTTACCGAGAACAATAGCACCTGCCGCTTCCAGTTTTTCAACTGCGGTCGCATTATAAACGGGCGCGAAATCGCCAAGTATTTTAGATGCGCAGCAGGTTTTGAGGTCCTTAGTGCAGATATTATCCTTAACCGCTATGGGAACGCCTGCCAATGCAGAAGTCAACTCGCCTTTTGCGATTTTCTCATCAACCTCTTTTGCGCGGGCAAGAGCCTGCTCCTTATTAAGAGAAATATAGGCGTTGATATCCTTATCCTTTGTCTCAATATTAGCAATAACAGCCTCTACTGCCTCTACCGCAGTCAATTTCTTTTCTTTAATTGCCTTGCCTAATTCGAGGGCAGTCATATTCAAAATATCCATTCTTTTGCCCCCCTTATTCTACAGTCTTCGGAACAACAACCGTTTCATCGGTGCGTTCGGGCGCATTTTTAAGCATTTCGTTGCGGTCATAAGATTCTTTGACCTCATCTTCTCTCATAACATTCGTGATATTAAAGATATGAGAAATCGGCTCAACACTATCGGTATCAAGCTTATTCAACACTTCCATATAATCAACTATTGCACCGAGTTCTTTTTGCATATTCTCGGCATCTTGTTCGCTCAGCTTGATGCGGGAAAGCTCTGCAACATACTGAACAAGCTCTTTGGTTATTTGCATAAATATCCCTCCGAATAAAAAAATAAAGCCTTCCATCCCAGAATAAAGGGACGAAAGACACTTCCGCGGTACCACCCAAATTAGCTTTTAAGCTCACCTTAAAGAAATTAACGCTTATCTCACGGGCGGTTCTACTAACTTTACGCTTTCTTCCGCCGGCTACGGAATGTTTTTCAGTTCGCTACTGCTTATTGCCTTGCACCAAACGGCAACTCTCTGAAAGCTTTATGCGACCTACTCTTTCCGTCAAAGCCTTTTAATCGAAAACATTATATATTATATTCCCAAATTTGTCAAGAATATAAATTTGGCAGACAACTTCACAGTCATCTGCCGCTTTTTAACTTTGAAATTTTATCGCGAAGCTCGGCCGCATGCTCAAATTCAAGTAATTTTGCCGCCTGTCTCATCTCAATTGTAAGACGTTTTATCAGTTGCTCTCGCTGCTCTCTCGACATCTGTTTTGCTGACTTTTCTATATCCTGCTTTGGCGTTATTTCGATAACATCGCGAACATCTTTAATAATTGTTTTAGGCGTTATGCCGTGCTCCTCATTATAGGCATTCTGTATCTGCCTTCTGCGCTCGGTTTCGCGGATTGCGCGTTCCATAGACGGAGTAACATTATCAGCATACATTATAACCTTGCCCTCGGCGTTTCTGGCGGCTCTGCCGACCGTCTGTATAAGCGAGGTTTCGGAGCGCAAAAACCCTTCTTTATCAGCATCAAGAATTGCCACCAAGGAAACCTCAGGTATATCAAGGCCTTCTCTTAAAAGGTTGATACCGACCAGAACATCAAACTCGCCTAATCTTAACTCCCTTATTAAGCGCATACGCTCTATTGTATCAACATCATAGTGCATATATTTAACCTTAATTGAGAGCTCGTCAAGATAATTGGTCAGGTCCTCAGCCTGCTTTTTAGTAAGCGTTGTTATAAGAACGCGCTCGCCTTTCATGGTGCGCATATTGATTTCTGAAACGAGGTCATCAATCTGGCCATCGGTTGGTTTTACTATGATTTCGGGGTCTAAAAGACCGGTAGGACGGATCACCTGCTCGGCTATAGTAGCCGCATTTTCTTTTTCAAAAGCGCCCGGCGTTGCCGAAACATATACCGCCTGATTAAGATGAGAATAAAATTCATCAAATCCTAACGGGCGGTTATCAAAAGCCGACGGCAAACGGAAGCCAAAATCTACGAGATTCTGTTTTCTTGCTCTGTCCCCACCGAGCATTCCGTGAACCTGCGGCAAGGTAACATGGGATTCATCAACGAATAACAAAAAATCATCAGGGAAATAATCGAGCAGAGTAAAAGGGGTGCTGCCTGCAGGGCGCCTGGACAACACGCGCGAATAGTTTTCAACACCCTTGCAGGTTCCGATTTCGCGCAGCATTTCAACATCATATTCGGTCCTCTGCCTTATTCTCTGCGCCTCAATCAGCTGCTTATTTTGGGTGAAATACTCCACCCTTTCTTCCATCTCGTTGAGTATATCCTGCAAAGCCGCATCTTTTTCCTCTTCAGGAACAATATAATGCGAAGCGGGATATATTCCGATATGGCCGAGAACGGTTTTAACCTCTCCTGTTAAGGGGTTTATTTCGCTGATTCTTTCGATTTCATCATCAAAAAACTCAACACGAATGGCAGTATCGCCCGAGTAGGCAGGGAAAATCTCAACAACATCTCCCCTGACTCTGAATTTATTTCTTGCAAAGCCAAGGTCGTTTCTCTCATACTGCAAATCAACAAGCTTATAGATAAGTTCCTCGCGGGTTTTTGTCATACCCGGTCGCAAAGAAATAACCATATTACGATAATCAATCGGGTTGCCCAACGAATAAATGCAGGAAACCGATGCTACGATTATAACATCTCTGCGCTCAGAAAGCGCACAGGTGGCTGAATGGCGAAGCTTGTCTATCTCATCGTTTATGGCAGAATCCTTTTCAATGTAGGTATCTGTGCCAGGAATATAAGCCTCAGGCTGATAATAATCATAGTAGGAAACAAAATACTCCACCGCATTTTCGGGGAAGAATTCGCGGAACTCTGAGCATAACTGTGCGGCAAGGGTTTTATTATGAGCGAGAACCAATGTCGGCTTGTTTACATTAGCGATAATATTCGCCATTGTGAATGTTTTACCACTACCTGTAACACCGAGCAAAACCTGCTCTTTATCGCCACGGTTTAAACCTTCTACAAGTTTTTCAATAGCCTGAGGTTGATCACCTGTAGGTTTATAATTTGAATGTAAAATGAACTTATCCGGCACTTATCTCACTCCTCTCTTTTTTGATTATTTTCTGCCATTTTCTTGTCTTAAATTCTCTGAAATTTTACTCAAAAAGTTGGCGAATAGTAAATTACACGAATTTAGGTCACAAATTATTGTGTTTACAAATCCATAAACCTTTATAACATATAACAACACAATTACAATTCTTGCATAATATTATAACACAAAATTTTTAATAAGTAAATAAAAGAGCGAATGGTTTTGTATCCACCACCTCGTTTTCAATTAAATTTTCAAAGGCTATGGAATGGCCATGTAAAAATGAAAAAAGGCGGCGAAGGAAATTTGCCGCCTCAGTCTAATGCGAAGCAAGAATACTAAAGGAGTAACGCTCATCGCTTCGCGCAAGTAATTGATTTAATTTAAAATTCAAAGATAATATTTTATTCATAATCTACAACGTCTACCCAAGAGAGCAAGAATTCACGCTCGTGCTCGTTGCCTTTTACAGACTGAGAAGCTGCAACGATAGGCATCCACTTCTGAACGTACTGCTTAGCGGTGTTGCTCTTCTGGCAGAAGAGGGCGAGGTACTTCTTAGCACCGTCGATATCGCCGTTGAGCCAGAACAACAGATAGGTGCGGGCTGCATCGGCAGATGCATTACCCTGAGTTGCGTGGGACCAGTCAAGGATATAGGGTGTGCCGTCTTCGGCAATGATGATATTAGAGGGGTTGAAGTCACCGTGGCAAACCTTGTTATGCTTGGGCATACCCTCAAGACGGGTATGGAGGTCATAACGAGTGGTTGCATCCAAGGTAGACTCGCTGATTTTGTTGTTCATCTTGTCTTTCAACTTGTTAAGATGAGCACAGGTCTTGCTGTGCATTTCGAGCTGGAGGTCAACGAGAAGGGCAAGGTACTCATCCTTCTTCTCTGGATCCTCTTCCATAAGCTGAGCCAAGGTCTTACCCTTGATGAACTCAGATACGATAGCCCAATTGCCTTCCACCATAGTAACTTCCAATACCTTAGGGATGTTAAGGCCGGTGCCTTCAATTCTGGCTTGGTTTAAAGCCTCGTTCAAAACGTCAGCCTTTGAAAAGCCTTCGTTGAATACTTTGATGCTCTTGTCGCCATCGCGGTAGATGGTCTTGTTGTTTCTTACAGCAATAATTTTCTCAAGTTTCATTGTCGTCTTCCTCCCTTAATTATGCTTTCTTACCTTTGCGGTAGGTTACTTTTACTTCATCAACCGCAGTGGGTGCTGCAACGTCTGCTGCAGTGGGCTTCTTGGTTTCTACAAAGTGCTTACCGTAATAAGCGTTGAGATACATCTGCTTGATTTCGCTCATGAGAGGATAACGGGGGTTAGCACCGGTGCACTGGTCGTCGAATGCCTGCTCAACCATATCGTCAAGACGATCGATGAAGTCTTTCTCGTCGATGCCGTAGTCTTTGATGGTTTCCTTGATACCAACGCGAGCCTTGAGGCCATTGATAGCTTTGATGAGGTTTTCAAGTTTCTCTTCGTCAGTCTTACCGCCGAGGCCAAGGTAATCAGCGATTTCAGCGTAACGAGCAAGGGTGTGAGGATGATCGTACTGAGAGAAGGTACCCATCTTAGCAGGTGCCTCAGCCGCATTGAAGCGGAGAACCTCTTCAATCATCAAAGCGTTAGCAACGCCGTGAGGGAGATGATGGAAAGCACCAAGCTTGTGAGCCATCGAGTGGCATACGCCGAGGAATGCGTTAGCAAATGCCATACCGGCCATGGTAGCTGCATTAGCCATCTTTTCACGAGCTTCTACATCGGTCTGACCGTTGTCATATGCACGGGGCAGATACTTGAAGATGTTCTTAAGAGCCTGGAGAGCAAGACCGTCGGTATAGTCGGTAGCGAGCATTGCAGCATAAGCTTCAACAGCGTGGGTTACAGCGTCGATACCGGAAGCAGCGGTTAAGCCCTTAGGAGCGCTCATATGGAAATCAGTATCAATGATTGCCATATTGGGGAGTAATTCATAGTCAGCGAGAGGATATTTTACGCCGGTGTTTTCATCGGTGATAACAGCAAAAGGAGTAACTTCAGAACCGGTACCTGCAGAGGTAGGAATTGCGATGAAGTAAGCCTTCTCACCCATCTTGGGGAAGGTGTAGACTCTCTTACGGATATCAATGAATCTCATTGCCATATCCATAAAGTCTGCTTCGGGATGCTCGTAAAGAACCCACATGATCTTTGCGGCGTCCATTGCCGATCCACCGCCGAGGGCGATGATGGTGTCGGGCTGGAATGCTCTCATCTGTGATGCGCCCTCGGTTGCATTTGCAAGAGTGGGGTCGGGCTGTACGTTAAAGAAGGTGGTGTGCTGGATGCCCATCGCGTCGAGCTTATCGGTAATCGGCTTGGTATAGCCGTTCTGGTAAAGGAAGGTGTCGGTGACGATAAACGCGCGCTTTGCGCCTCTTACGGTGCGAAGCTCGTCAAGGGCTACGGGCAGACAGCCCTTTTTAATATAAACCTTTCCAGGTGTTCTGAACCAAAGCATATTTTCTCTCCTCTCTGCTACTGTCTTGATGTTAAGAAGGTGCTTTACACCTACGTTCTCGGATACGCTGTTACCGCC
>JAZOQD010000169.1:0-15351 GCA_045655925.1 Acutalibacteraceae bacterium
CCCTATGCTCATTTTAGATGACCCCTTTGTAAACCTTGATGATACAAGGCTTACTAATGCTATGGAATTGCTTAAAAAGTTGGCAGAAAAAAGGCAGATTATATATCTTACTTGCCATAGTAGTCGCGTTTTATAAAATAAAAAGTCCAAGGTATATCGCCTTGGACTTTTGTTTTGACAAAATTTGCACTTTACAAGTTCGAACAAATGTTCTATAATAAATGAGAAAAATTTTCAAAGAAGGGTGGTGTTCTTTTATGCGAACAATTTTGCATTGTGACCTTAATAACTTTTATGTTTCGGTTGCTATGCGTGATAATCCTGAACTTCAGGGTAAAACGGTTGCAGTTGGCGGAAGTGTAGAAGAGCGCCACGGAATCATATTAGCCAAAAATGAGGCGGCTAAAAAACTCGGCATCAAAACGGGTGAGCCTATCTGGCAGGCGAAGCAGAAATGCCCTAACCTCGTAGTTGTTCCGCCCGAATTTAAGAGATACACCTATTTTTCAGGTCTTGTTCGCAAAATTTATGAGCGTTATACCGATTTGGTTGAGCCCTTTGGAATTGATGAATGCTGGCTTGATGTTACGGGAAGCCATAGGCTTTTCGGAACAGGCGAGGAGATAGCTAACCGCATAAGAAAAGAGGTCAAGGAGGAATTGGGGCTTACTATTTCGGTAGGCGTCAGCTTTAATAAGATTTTTGCAAAGCTGGGTTCCGACCTTAAAAAACCCGATGCCGTAAGCAGTATTCCTTATGATAGTTTTAAAGAGATTGTTTGGCCTATGGAGGTTGAATGCTTGCTCGGTGTTGGTCCTTCAACCAAGAAAAAACTCAATGACTTAGCAATTTTTACTGTTCGCGATTTAGCAACTATTGACCCCGAGATTTTAGATTTAAGGCTTGGTAAAAACGGCGTTTTATTATGGAATTATGCCAATGGAAACGAAAACGCACCCGTGATGAAAAGCGATTTTAAATATAAGCCGCAGAGCATTGGCCGCTCAACAACCTGCCCCAAGGATATTACTGATTTTAATGAGGCATACAGGGTTATGATCAGGCTTTCCGAGGAGGTTGCCAAGGAGCTGCGCAAGGAGAATATGGAGGCCTTTGGAATATCAGTTCATATAAGGGATACAAAGCTTAAAACCGCCGAGTTTACAAGGCAACTAAATGATTCAATCCAGTCCTCAATTTTTATAGCCGAGGAGGGCATAAAGCTGCTTAAGGAAAACTACGATTTTGAGTTACCTTTAAGGTCGTTGGGCGTCAGGGCAGTTCGGCTTTTCCCTTATGCAGAAAAGGGGCAGTTATCCCTTTTTGATGATGGACGTCATTTAAAGCGCGATATTTTAGAAAGTGCGCAGGATAAAATCAATGAAAAATATGGAACGACTTCAGTTGTTCGTGCTTCATCACTCGTTTTTAAAGACGGAGAAACCGCGTTTAAAGAACAATCTCCCACAACGCTCGGTCACGGGAGATTATCAAGATAGTATTTAGTTTTCCTTATAGCGCTTAGCCTGTGTTTCGAACATTTTGCGGTAGTGGCCGTTTTGTTCGATAAGTTCACGGTGGTTGCCCATTTCGATAACCTCGCCGTTTTCTAAAACGATGATTTTATCTGCAATGGTTGCGCTTGACAATCTGTGAGAAACGAAAATGCTTGTTTTATCTTTTCTTAATTCATCAAACTGGTTGAAAATCTGTTGTTCTGCCATCGGGTCAAGCGAGGCGGTCGGCTCATCAAGAATAAGAATATCCGAGTCGCTGTAAAAGGCTCTTGCTATTGAGAGCTTCTGCCATTGACCGATTGATAACTCGATTCCGTTATCCTCAAACCAGCGCATAAGCGGAGTATTATAACTATCGGGCAGGGATTTGATAAACATTTCGGCATCGGCTTGCTTTGCGGCAAGCTCGATGTCTTTTTCTTTTATGCCCTTATCAATCTGGCCGAGCGCAATATTTTCGGCTACAGTCATAGCGTATTTTCCAAAATCCTGGAAGATGATACCGAATATCTTGTAAAGCTCATTAACATCATAAGATTTAATGTCTTTGCCGTCCAATAAAATCTCGCCGCTTGTTGGGTCATAAAGCCTTATAAGAAGCTTGATAAGTGTAGTCTTACCTGCGCCGTTAAAACCAACCAAAACAACGGTCTGACCGGGTTCGATTTTAAAACTGACATCCTTTAAAACAAAGGCCTCGGTGCCAGGATAGCAGAAGGATACATTTTTAAATTCAATGGTATGAGCAATATGTCTTTCAACCGCTTCAGGCTTTGAAACATTAGGAACGATTGATTTAGGTTGTTCCATATAGGAAATCATATTGTTTATAAACAAGGTTCCCTCGTAAATAATCGCCGAGGTTGAAATGATGGTTGCAACACCCGCAATAATACTGTTCAACGCGCCTGCATAAAGGGTATAATCGCCAATTTCTATTTTTCCGTCAAACACGCCTTTTGCAATAAAAATAAGCAGGAGGCAGTTGGC
Source organism: Acutalibacteraceae bacterium (assembly GCA_045655925.1). GTDB lineage: Bacteria > Bacillota > Clostridia > Oscillospirales > Acutalibacteraceae > UMGS172. The sequence goes on from JAZOQD010000169.1 coordinate 2,508, forward strand.
GGCGGTAGTAACAACTGTAGTTAAGATTTTCCAGAAGCTTTCGCTTAAAACGAGCTTTTTGATTCCGCCGAAATACTTTGCGAAAACCGATTTATATTTATCAATCAAATGGTCGGATATGCCGAGAATTTTAACCTCTTTAACCATATCCTTATTAACCAAAACGCTTGAGTAATAATTCATCTGTCTGCGCTCTTTTGAATGGAACCACATGTAATCGACAGTTTTTCTGCGATATATAAAGCTAACAATAGCGGTTGGTAAAGAGAGCAGAATTATAAAAATCGGCGCCCACCAGCTAACGCTTATAAGGATTAGAACGAAGCTAAGCATACTTATAAGTTTGCTTATAACGGTAAAGGTTGAGCGCATTATTTCTATGGGGCGATGACCTGCTTCGCGATTGGCATTTTCTAATTTAGAATAAAAATCGGGTAAGTCATAGCAGCCCAAATCAATATTTTTTGATTTATTCATTATCTTGAGCTTGATATGGTTGCTTACCAGTTCGCCTGCTAAACGCAAAATAATGGCTTCAGAATGGGTTATAACCGAGCGGACAACGAGGTATAGCCCTTGTAGGATAAGCAACAAGTAAACGGCTGAAAACTCGGTTACCTCATGGGTTACAACACCTGCTAGGGTGTTAATAAGTGCGGCAGAAATCGCGGCGCCGGCAACGGGAAGAACACCGTCTATCAGTGCCATAAAGCTCATAGCTAAGAGCATTGACTTCTTGGCTTCCCAAACTAGCTTATAAATATAAAAAAGTCTTTTTAAAAATGAGCCAACAACTTCTTTTAAGTATTTAGGAACTTCTTTAATGCTTTTAGGTGGAGGAACTCTATACTGTTCATTAACCTTTATGTTTTTTATTGAGCGCACGGTTTTCACCCCCAAACTTTAATTTATATAAAGGGTTTAATACTTTCTTCTTTTAATTTTGATATACTGGCTAACAATATTTTCGCTGGTTTCCATTTTATGCCTGTTATAGTCATTTACAAATGAGCGGATAAGCAGATAAAGGAATGCTAATGCCGCTAAAATAAATATTATGAGCACAGCAACAATAGCAACCTTTATTTTTGATGCCGCTAAGGCAGGGAAGGAAACACCGCTCATAAATTCTCCGATTTTTGAAGCATCGTTTCCAAAATAACTAAAGGCGTAAAGCTTTTTGCCGTAAACTGTTACATAAACAACGGTGCCGCTATCGGAAACATTCTTAATGTAAACCATATTGTTGAAGGTAACAATATCATAGTTGTCCTCAAACAATGATTTTGCAACGGGGATAACCATGCTATGTTCAACGCCGTAGAAACTGCCCGTTTCATTTGAGAATTGAGTAGTTGTGCAGCGAAGCTGAATCTGATGCTTCTCATCCTTAGAAATTGCGGCAAATTCAAAGCCGTTTATAACATTCTGCGGTGAAACATTTTCTTTGGTGTAAACGTTATACTCATCAGAAACTGTAAATGTTACATCAAGCACCTTATGCTCTTTAGCTGCGGCAAAGGCAGGGCTAACGGTGAAAACAGATATAATTATAATGAGCAAAACAAGAGCCTTTTTCACCTTTATCCCTCCTTGAATTTTTTTGGGTTAGTTACTTTAATTTAAGTCTTGCGGCCGCAAGGGTGTTTTGCATAAGCATAGAAATTGTCATCGGGCCAACGCCGCCTGGGACAGGGGTTATAGCCGAAGCAATCGGCTCAACCTCTGAGAAATTAACATCTCCGCAGAGCTTGCCATTGGGTCTGTTCATTCCAACATCAATAACAACTCCGCCGGGCTTTACCATATCGGCCGTAACAAAGTTTGCTCTGCCGACTGCGGCAACAAGGATATCTGCCTGCTTGGTAATTTCTTTAAGATTTTCGGTTTTTGAATGGCAGATGGTAACTGTTGCATTCGCATGAAGCATCAGCATAGCCATAGGTTTACCGACAATATTCGACCTGCCGATAACAACGCAATGCTTACCTGCGGGGTCGATATTAGAATATTTCAGCATCTCCATAATTCCTGCAGGGGTGCAGGGGAGGAAATCATAATCGCCAATCATTATTTTTCCAACATTCTGCGGATGAAAGGCATCAACATCCTTTAATGGAGAAATTGCATCAAGAATTGTTTTTTCGTTTATGTGGCGGGGCAAGGGAAGCTGGCATAATATTCCGTGAATCTCATCGCGGCTGTTTAACTCATTAACAAGCTTTAAAAGCTCTTCCTCGGTTGTTTGCTCGGGAAGAGCATATTTTTCTGAATACATCAAAAGCTCCGCACAAGCGCGCTCTTTAGATGCAACATAAACCTCGGATGCCGGGTCATTGCCAACGATTATAACTGCAAGACCGGGGGTTATGCCATTTTGTTTTAATTCTTGGACCTCTGCCTTAATTCTATCCTTTACTGCGGCAGAGATAACCTTGCCGCTAATAATTTGAGCCATGTTATTCCTCTTCCTTCTCGGGTTCGTTTTGTTCTTCTGAAACAGTTTCGCTTTCGGTTTGCTCGACCACTTCTGCTTCCTCGCCCTCATAGTAGGCAACACCTTTAACTGTTGCCGAATCAACCTCATTAAATACCGATTCATAGGTAAGGTCATTTTTCTTTTGGCGGAGTTTATAAAGATTATAAATAATTAAAACGGAGCAGATAATGAGCAATCCGCCCGAAAGCCATTGAGAAACCTTTAAAGGCCCTAAATAGAGGCTATCGGTCCTAAGACCCTCAATAATCATTCTGCCTAAGCCATACCAAGCGCCATAGGTTAATGCTAACTGACCTTTGAACTTTCTGTTCTTGCCAAGGAAATGCAAGAGGACAAAGCCTAAGATGCACCAAACTGATTCATAAAGAAAGGTTGGATGAACAAAAAGGCCGTTTTGCTCAAGATGAATTAGCATCTCGCTTTTTGAAACCTCACCAAGACCGAAAGAAATCTTATGGTCGGCAATAAAGCTTGCAACGCCGTTGGACATCATACCGAAGTTGGTCAATGAGCCAAAGGCTTCCTGATTAAAGAAATTGCCCCAACGGCCAATAGCCTGACCGATAAAGAAGCCTGAGGCGGCAAGGTCAAACGCATCAAGAATGTTAACCTTGCGGATTTTACACATTATGGCGCCGAAAACAACAGCACCGATAACGCCGCCATAAATAGCAAGTCCTGCAACACCTGAACCGCTTGAAACGCCAAGTAAATCCCAAACCGATTTTATCTCCATCTTGCCGGGATAAAAAATAACATAGTAAACCCTTGCGCAAAGAATTGCCAAAGGAGTTGTTACAAGGGCAACATCGGTAAGCGCATCAACATCAACATCGTATTTTTTGGCGCGGATAAAACAGTAGATAATGGCAAGTAAAAAGCCTAAAGCGATGCATATGCCATACCAGTAGATATCCCAACCTTCGCCAATAGGGAGGGTAAAAGCAACCGAATCAAAGGTCATCTTTATACCGAACAGATTAACATCATATGTGGTCAGTAGCTGCATAGTTTTTCTCCAAAAGTTTTATATTAAAACTATTATATAATAAATCTTATATTTAAAAAAGAGGAAATTTTAATTTTTTGCAGGTAAAATGACAGAAAGTGCAAAATTTTCTGATTTTAACTGGTTAGCTAAGGCTTTGATATCCTCTAATGAGACACTTTCGAGAGCAGTCAATGACTCGAAGGGCTCAAAATCCTCCATAATGCAACCTATCATTTCGTCAACCGAGCCCTCTGCATCAGAATAGGCGCGAATTTTTTTACCGTAAAGCTTACGCTTTAAATCCCCGAACAAAGATTCATCGGCGCCGTTTTGCTTAATTTCTTCTATGGCCGATAAAATTCGCTCTTGAACCAGCTTTGCATTATTTGATTCGCCCTCAAAAAGCAGAGCAGAATATCCGTTTCCGTAAAAATACTCGGTTGAGAAATTGTTGTTTATAAGTCCCTCTGATAAAAGCTCGTTATATAGTGGGGAGGTTTTGCCTGCAACAAGCTCAAGTAAAAGGTTGGCGGTTTCAATATTTTTTGAGGTTCTTTTAATTGTCCATTCAGTATCCTTTATACCTGCAACAAACAACGGCATAGAAACCTCCATTTTCTCCTCAATATAAGCGTTTACGATGGTATCAGGTTCGCTATGAGTTGAGCGGATAATCTCGGTTTTGCCCTTATCTTCAATTTTTTCATCTATCATATCTAAAACCTTTTGGATTTCGAAGTTTCCGCAAATGCAAACAAACATATTTGAAGGATTATAAAAGGTTTTATAGCAGTCATAAAGGGTTTTATCGGTTATCTTGGCAATAGATTCTTTTGTTCCCGCAATCTCAATATTAACAGGGTGGTTGTGATACATTGCGCGAAGCAGATTAAACAAAACTCTCCAACCCGCAACATCCTCATACATACGGATTTCCTGACCGATAATGCCCTGTTCCTTTTGAACTGTTTCGGGGGTAAAATAAGGGGAGCTTACAAAGGAAAGGAGAATATCCAGATTCTCGTAGAACTTACCCGAACAACTGAAAAGATAACAGGTTCTGTCAAACGAAGTGTAAGCATTTGCCGAAGCACCGGTTACGGCATATTTTGTAAATGCATCGCCGTCCTCGCCTTCGAAGAGTTTGTGCTCTAAGAAATGGGCGATGCCCTCGGGAACGCTTATCATTTCTCCGCCATTTACGGCGAATTCAGTGTCAATAGAACCGTAATGGGTTCCAAAAACGGCATAGTTATTAGTAAAGCTTTCCTTAGTGCTCAAATATACTTTAATGCCTGATGAATGAACGGCAACTGTGCATTCTTCATCGACTTTTTTCGTGCGAAGCGTTTTAATTGTAAAGCTCATTGTCGTTCTCCTTTAATTTTCTTCGGGGATAAGGGTGTAAACTGTATCAAGCAGGAAGCTTTTTGCTGCAGCTACAATATCCTCTTTAGTTATAGAGTCAATAATAGCCAAAGCTTCATGGGGAGTTACTATTTCTCCCTCTCTAATACGCTCTTTATAAAAATTGGCTAATTGGAATTGGTCGGATAACAAGGACATTATCATATCTTTCATAGCAAGCTTTGAAAACTCTATATCCTTATCTTCAAAATTCCCGTTTTTCATATTATCAAACTCTTTTAAAATGGCATCCTTAGCCGCGGAAATATTAGAGCTTTCAACTCCGCTGTCAATAAGAATGATTCCTTTTTTCCAAACGCCCGAAGCTCTGCAGTAGTAGCAAAGACTTAGCTTTTCGCGAACATTGCAGAAAAGCTTGGAATAAGGGCCACCGCCAAAAATATCGCACATAATTCTCGCGGCAACCGAAGTTTTATATAAGGGGAGTGCTTTGCCTCTGAGTCCTAAAACAAGCTTGCCTTGGTTAACCTGCATTTTATCGGTTGAGGTTTTAATGGGATTTGAAGCGGTGCATTCAATTTGCAAGGGTAATTCCTTATAATCTCTTTCAACCTTTTTAAAGTTGTCTGATAGCTGCTCTTTAAAACCGAGTGGCTCTTTAGCACCAACAACCATAACCGATATAAATGCAGTTTTAATAAGACTTTCTATAGCAAGGCTAATATCATCAGAGGTCAGCGCAGCAACGCTTTCAACAGTTCCGTCTGCCGATAGTCCAAATGGTTCACCCTCGCACATTTTTTCAACGCAGCGGTTTCTTGCATATATTCTTTTATCGTTAAGATTGCCCTCGATTTTTTCTGTAAGCAAGCGTTTTTCGCGCTCGATTGCCGAAGTTGAAAAGGCTTTTTTGGAAAAATATCGCTTTAAAACCATATCGTTTAAAAGCTTTGCGGCTTCGGTTACAGTGTCCTCATTATCGAGTGAAAAACGGCTATCGTTAACCAGTATTCCTATAGTTATCTCCTGCCAGTCGCCCGATTTTGATGCCCAGCTAAATGCGGCTGCGCCATAAAGAGAGGCCAACTTACGGTTTAAAGAATAAAGGTCGGGATATTCTGAGGTTTCGCTTTTCATGAGCGCTGCGGCTAAAGCATTTGCGGCCGCAGTTTCTTTCTTTAAAGGTGTTAAGATATTGAACGCGATATATGTCGTCTTAAAGCAATCGGAGGGGACAAATGTGTAATTTACTCCTTTTACCAAGTTGATACTTTCTAAAGCCATAAAAGGTCTCCTTTATAAATTTTAAGGCTAAAAAATTCTCCGAGATAATTCCCGGAGAATTTTTAAGTTTAGTTTTCTTAGTTGAATTTAATCTTTTCAACAGTAAAGGGTTTTAATGCAAATTCATCAGCAGTAACCGAAACATTAGCGGTTTTATCTGCAAGAGTCTTATCAAACTCATCTTGTCTTAAGGTGAAGGTGATGCTGGCTCTGAAGTTTTTCAGCCAATATTCTTCCTTTAAGATATCGCGGCGAGCAACAACCTTATAGCATAAAGCATCCTTATCCTCTAAGATAGCGAATTCATTAAGCTTCAATTTGTAAACCTCATCGAAAAGGTCGTTCTCATAGGTGGTTTCCTTATCGCCGAAAACATTTACATAAGCCTCGGGAGTATATTCCTTTACACCCGATGAAGTTGCGGCAGAGGAGGTAGCAGTGCTCGAAGCGCTTGAAGTTTTGGAAGAAGTTGTTGTTGAAGAGGAAGAGGAGGTGGTCTTCAAAGACTCCTGATAATCGTTATAAACCTTATCAAACTTTTCGCCCTTTTTAAGCTTCTCTAAAAGCGCATCTGCTTTTGCCTTGACCTCTTTTTTCTTTGCATCGGAAAGAGCCTTGCCTTCGCTGTCTGCAGTTGAAAGGTCTATAGAATCGGCAATAGCGTAATGCTTGTTGAGATACTCGGTAAGTTCGGTCTTGGGAACTTCCTTTTCGCCCTTCTCGCCGTAAATCTTATCAAAGAGGAAGTTGTATTTATACTCGTTAACCATATATTTTTCATAGGTTGAGTATCCAACACCGTTTTGCTCAAAGAAGGTAGCATAGGGTGAGAAATAACCTGAGGGGTCAACACCGTAGGCGGCATAGTATTCATAGGTGCTGTAATCGCAACCAACATACCAATAATAGCTTGCCTGAACCTTGGCTTCCTCAATATAATCAGCATCAACAGTGAGTTTCTTTTCACTTAGAAGCTCTTCAACTGCAACATACTGCTTTAAGGTTGTCATTGTTTTATTGAGAATATAATCCTTATAAGAAACGGTTCCGTCCTTGCTGACTTCGCCCTTATCATTGAACTTATATTCCTCATACTTGATGTTCTCGGTGCTCTTGCCTTCATTTGAAATAAATTCTGAAATTGCAGAACGGGCATCAGAGGCTGAAACACTGAGCACACAGCTATACATAGCAGAGGTGAACTCATAATCGCCGATTTTATAGGCAATCTCATCTTTTTTATGGCAGCCGATTGCAACCGAAGCGATAAGAACGATTGCAAGAACTAAAGCTGCTATTCTTGAAATTTTCCTCATTTTTAATAACTCCTATTCGTTCGCTTTAACTTATAGTTAAAGAAGAAATTAAACACAAATTTAGTATATCCTAATACTATAAAAAAGTCCAGCACTATTTTACTTATGATTGTTAAGCATTTATGAACAACTACTGTCCCTCATAGCGTCGAGCGCTTGCCTTAAGGTTTCTATCATATTTTCCTTACCCTCGGGTTTTACTGCAAGGTAGGGTTTTGTTCCTGCGCTAAAGAGAACGCGCTTTTTAAGGTTAGAGGTTATAAGCCTTGAAACAGGCTCGGTTAAACCCTCAACATAGAGTAAAAGGCGGTCATTTCTTTCGCTGATTTCAGTAATCCCTAATGATGCCGCAACATTCTTAAGGAACGAAACGCTTATAAGGTCCTCTACCTGACGCGGCAGGTCACCGTAGCGGTCTAAAAGTTCATCGGTAACATCTAAAACATCTTCATTGGTTCTGATTGCCGCAATTCTGCGGTAAGCGGCGAGGCGCTGGGGTAAAGAAGAAATATATTTTTCGGGAATATGGGCGCATATTCTTATATCAACAAGGCATTCCTTTATTGTGTCGGTAACAGTTTCGCCCTTTTCTTCGGCAATGGCGTCGGATAACATTTTCAGATACATATCGTAGCCAACGGCTTCCATATGCCCGTGCTGTTCGCCGCCTAAAATACTTCCTGCGCCTCTGATTTCAAGGTCGCGCATAGCGATTTTAAAGCCTGAACCGAACTCGGTAAAGCGGCGGATAGCATCAAGACGCTTCTGGGATATTTCACTAAGCGCCTTTTGGGGAGTAAACATAAGATAAGCGTATGCCGAGCGATGTGAGCGGCCAACTCGTCCTCTTAACTGATGCAACTGAGCCAAACCAAAACGGTCAGCATTTTCAATTATAAGAGTATTGCAGTTTGGAACATCAACGCCCGTTTCGATAATGGTTGTGCAAACGAGAATATCAATTTCATGCTCGATAAGCTGCTTCCAGACCTTAGAAAGTTCTTCCTCGCCCATTTTACCGTGAGCAACCGCAACTTTTGCATCAGGGTGGCGCTCGGAGATTTTAAAGGCACAGGAGTCAATACTCTCTGTTTTGTTGTGCAGGTAGTAAACCTGACCTCCTCGACGAAGTTCCTTGTTTATTGCCTCAGTAATAACGGCTGTGTTTTGCTCTAAAACATAGGTCTGAACGGGGCGGCGGTCTTGAGGCGCTTCTTCGATTGATGACATATCGCGAAGTCCCGATAGCGCCATATTAAGAGTTCTTGGTATCGGTGTTGCAGATAGGGTAAGGGCATCAACCGAAGGGAAAAGTTCCTTTAATTTTTCCTTTTGGGCAACGCCAAAGCGTTGCTCTTCATCAATAATTATAAGCCCTAAATCCTTGAATTTAACGTCCTTTGAAATTATAGCGTGAGTTCCGATAATAAGGTCAATGTTGCCAACCGCCAAATTTTTCTTGATTTTCTCCTGCTGACCCTTTGTTCTGAAGCGCGAAAGCATTTCAATTTCAACCGCCATATTTGAAAAACGTTCCAAAGCGGTGTTGTAATGCTGCCAAGCAAGAATGGTTGTCGGAACTAAGATTGCGCATTGCTTTCCTTCAGCAATACACTTAAAGGCGGCTCTTAACGCAACCTCGGTTTTTCCAAAGCCAACATCTCCGCATAAAAGCCTATCCATAGGAACGGCGCGCTCCATATCGCGCTTTATTTCGTCGGCGCAACGAAGCTGGTCCTCGGTTTCGTCAAAAGCAAAGCGACTTTCAAAATCGGATTGCAGGTCACCGTCAGGAGAGAAGGCAAAGCCTTTTTGGGACATTCTTTTGGCGTAAAGCGCGGTTAACTGCTTAGCCATATCCTTAACCGCTTTTTTAACGCGGCTTCTCGTTTTAGTCCAATCGGTCGAGCCTAATTTATTTATTTTAACGGTGCCGTCCTCGCTGTTGCCTATATATTTTGAAACCAAGTCAAGAGAGGTTACGGGAACATAAAGAGCATCGTTGCCTTTATATGAGATTTTAATATAATCCCTTGTCATTCCGTGGGCGGTTATTTGCTGAACACCGCTGAATATACCGATGCCGTGGGTTGCATGAACAACATAGTCGCCACGCGATAACTCCTCTAATGAGCCAACGGCGGTGCCCTTATTCCATTTTTTGCGGCGTGCGGCAGTTACGCTTCTGCCAAATGCAATTAAAGATAATTGGGAAGAAATTTCAACGCCGGAGGATAGAATACCTGTTGTAACATATATACCTTCGGTGCCTATTTTATCGCCTTCGGCAAAAATGGCATTAACGCCGTTTTCAACAAGTTCTCTTGCCAAAACCTTTGCCGACTTTTCTCCGCCTGCTAAAATAACGGTTAGCTTTTTATGGGTGTCCAAAAGGTCTTCTGCCAACATTTTTGCGGTTCGTGAGGATAGTCCTGTTTGGTCATATTTAAAGGAAATAAGCTTGTTGGGGCTGGGGTTATAAGAGGTCTTACTAAAGCTATCGCAAAAAACAGTATTCTCGTTTGTCAGCAACGAAGAAAACTGCGTGCCGTCAAGGCAAACCGATTTAAAGCCCGGAGGTAAAACACCCTCCTCTAAAAGCGCTTTTATTTGCTCAAAATGAAGCTTTAAAAATGAATTTATACTATCGTTGACTGCGCTTGTATCAAAAACGAAAAAGGCGGTTGTATCGCCCGAATTTTGAAGTTCCTTAAAATAATCGAAAACTGTTGCAGTTTCGCCAAAGCAAAGGTCCAAATAAGCATCATAAGCAATATTGGCGCCGTTTTTTGCTCGCTCTAAATCCTCCAAAATTCGTTTTTTAGCCGTTTCGGAAATATTCTTTTTGTTGGATAATTTCTCTAAATTATTTAAAAACTGCTCCATATTTTCGGGAGCGTTTTCAATAGTGGGGAATATTTTTATTGCTTTAATTTCTTCGGTTCTGCGCTGAGTTAAAGCATCAAAACAGGAAATACTGTCAATCTCATCGCCAAAAAAGTCAATTCTGCAGGGTGAAGACATATTGGGACTGAAAACATCGAGAATACTGCCGCGAACAGAGAACTGACCTGCGCCGTCAACCTGCTCGCTTCTTGTATATCCCGAGCTTATGAGCAGTTCGGCAATATCTTCTATTGCTTTTTCTTGACCGACTTCAAGAGTCCAGCAGCGTTGCTTTAAAACAGCAGGGGGAACAGTTTTGGAAAGAGCCGCCTCTGCCGAAGCTACTACAACGCCGAAATCCCTCTCTAAAATTTTAGAGAGGGTGCCTATTCTTTTGTGTTCATACTCATGGGAGCTGGAAGCAGAGCTTAAAAAGCAATAATCTCTCGATGGTAAAACCGAGCAATTAAGACCTAAAGAGCTTAAATCTTCAAAAACGCGTTCACTATCCGCGTCAGATGGGGTGATTATAAGCGGTTTTATTTTGAGCGCCTCGGCCACCGCCGCTACAGTAACAACTCTTAAAATATGTGAGAGTCCAAAAGCGGCAACGGGGAATGAGCCCTCCTTAAAACTGCTTAAAAGCTCTTTAAAATCCTTTTGCTTTTCTAATGCTTCAAGCAAAAAGGGGTATTTCATTTAAAATCACCGTTTTATTTGTTAAACCGATTCATAGCAGCAGAAATACCGCTTTTTAAGATAACCTTAATAGCGTCTGCTGCCGAATCCTCGGCTTTTTCAATAAGTAAAGTATCCTCTTTTGAGGGGACGGAAAGCACCCAATCGGCAAGGTCATAATCGGGATGAGGCTTTTGGCCCATACCTACTTTTATTCTTGCAATATTATCGGTGCCAAGCAGCTCGATTATATCCTTTAAGCCGTTGTGCCCACCGTGGCTTCCGTTGGCCCTGATGCGCAATCTGCCCGCGGGCAAGGAAATATCGTCAGATATAACAATAATATTATCGGTTGGAATTTTATAGAATCGAACAACCTCGCTTACTGCACTGCCCGAATTGTTCATATAGGTAAGCGGTTTAAAAAGCATAATTTTTTTATCCTCAATATCGCAATCGGCATATAGCGCCTGGAATTTATTTTTAAAGGTTTTGGCGTTATATTTTTCTGCCAATTTGTCGATTACGCGGAAGCCGACATTATGCCTGGTTTTTTCATATTTATCGCCCGGATTTCCAAGGCCGACAATCAGATAATCATACTTTGATTTTGATTTAAAGAGCATTTTTAATTTTCTCCGTTTTAATAAAAAGGTTTATGTAATATATGGCGGCGAAGATAAATCCCAAAGAGATGAGGAAATAAAATGCCACTGCTGCATAGCCGCTACCGAAAAGAACGGTTATATCGGGGGTTACTACGATATTAAAAAATTTTAAAACTATGCTTGCGGTAACTGTAAGTGAGCAAATTGCCAAAACTAAATAAACAATAAAGAGCAATAACGAGAAAAAGCTAAAGGGTCGGTTCTTGCGGATAATAGCTCTTATTGAAACAACATTAAAGCCACCCAACAGGGTTAGGACTGCAAACAAGGGAACAAGGTATATCCCTAAACTTCCCAAAGTGCCCAAATCTATGGGAATAAGCGCTAAAGCGTTGGCGCTTAAAGTATTTATAACTGCCTTTATGGGTTCGATGAATTTTAAGTAATCGGCGACAAGTGTTGCAACGATTATTAAGGCCAGAAAGATTAAGAAGAAAGCATTTCTGCTTAAGCCTTTAAGGTTAGCTAAGGGGCGTTTAAAGGAAAGGGCAGAGTTTATAGAAATTGCCGCTAAAAGAACAAAAACCGAAAGAAGAAAAAATAATGCGCCAATATATCCGTTTAAAGTAAAAAGCGCTAACGAGCTAACTAAGCCAAGGATTAACGCTGCAGTTTTAAAGCCGTTAAGAGTAGCTTTTCTTGCCGTTGAAATAAGCGGAGTATCCGGGGCTATTTTATTAGAGTTTAAGCTGTTTTGGCTTTCATTAATCCTGGATTTTATTTCTTCCATAAATTCACTTCCCAAAAATGCTGTAAGAACATAAATATACAGCTTAATTATACATAATTTAGTAGGATTCGTCAACTCTAAAAGATTGACTTAAAAGGGGGTTTAATGTTATAATATCTCTAACTAGTTAACATGGGTTATTGTGCTTAATTATTTGAGAGGTTTAATATAGATGAGGAAATTGAGCTTTTTGTTATGCTTTTTGCTGATTTTAACCTGCTTTGTTGGTTGCAATGAGCAAAACAAAGAAATAATTAAAAGAGATTATGACTTCTCCTTATCGCCCATTAAAACAGGCGTTAAGGACGGGTTTTCATACATACTTTATGAGGACCATTCTGAAATTGTATCCTATGAAAAAGCAACAACTGCTTATGAGGTTGCGATTCCCTTAGAGTTTGAGGGTAAGCCGGTTGCAGTTCT
>JAZOQD010000170.1:0-3135 GCA_045655925.1 Acutalibacteraceae bacterium
GGTATGCTGCTCGTTATAATAATAGGTATTACCTGTTTTTGAAGTATCGGTAAACTGACTCATATAGTTTTCAAACTGAGAAAGAATGATTTCTATATCATCAATCTCGGGGCACCATTCGGGCGACCATTCGAGTGAAATAAAACCGTCATAGTTAACCGAGCGCAAAGCCAAAATCATATCGGCAATAGGCAACTCGCCCTCGCCCATAAGGCAGAATTTAGTGCCATCAGAAGTTTTTATAGCGTCCTTAATATGAATGTGTTTAACATAAGCGCCAAGGTTTTCTATGGTTTTTTCAGGCTTTTCACCCTCTTCAAAATAAGGAGAGTTTAAATCCCATAAAGCCGCAAGGCTATCACAAGCAAAATGCTCCAACAAATCGCGCAGCTTTGCGGTGTTGCAGAAAAGACCGCTTGTTTCAAAAAACAGAGTTACACCTGCAGCCTCTGCCTCAGGCAAAATCTCTTTTAAAAACTCTTCAACTGTTTCAACATCATCTGCGCCATGAGCCTTTGCATGAACTCTGATGCCAGGAATATGAAGATTCTCGGCAATTCTTATGCATTCTCTGATTTCTTTTAAGGAATCACCGACAGTATTCTTATCAGCGGGGTCACAAATACTGTCAATACAAGGAATGCTGAGCTTCATTTCATAGAGCTTACGCAAGGTTTGAGCGGTTGCATAATCCTGAAAAGCGCTTTCCCTATCGGTAAAAAGACGGTTTTTAACATTATGCAGTTCAATTCCTGCAAAGCGCAGTTCTTTAGCTATATTACAAAATTCGTCAAAGGTTCGGTTATGCCAACCCTTTGTAGAAAATGAGAGTTTCATCTTAATTCTCCTCGTAAACTATCTTGTTGACTGCATTGATATAGGCGCGGATAGAAGAACCGATAATATCGGTTGAAACACCGTTACCCGAATAAAGCTTTCCGTTATGGCGAAGCTTTACTATTGCAGAACCAACGGCCTCTCTTCCCTCAGTTACCGACTGAATCTGAAAATCATCAAGCTCAAAGTGATGACCTATAATCTGCTCCAGAGTTCTAAATGAAGCATCAACCGGGCCATCGCCGATAGAAATACCTGAAATTTCCTTACCGTCTTTTTTCAAAGTAATCTGCGCCGAAGCGGTAATAATGTTACCATTGTTGATAACATAGCTTATAAGCTGATATGTCGGCGGGACTTGTAAAGCAACACTGGCAACAATAGCATCAAGCTCTTTAGAGCTTACTTTTTTGCGACCTGCCAGTCGGCAGAACTCATCATAAACCTTAACATAATCTTCATCAGAAAGCTCGTAACCGAGAGTTTTAACTGCACCGGTCACTGTTTCAAGAGTATCATTGGCATCAAGCGGAGTATCGGCTTCTGTTTGCGCAGAAGCGACGTTCTGAGCAACCTCAGCTTTATCAGCAGCACCGCAAATCCATTCAATCTGCTTTAAAATTCTGTTGATTTCAGTCCAATTAAGCTCGGCTTTAACGCCCAGTCTTTCAGAACCGTAGCAAAGAACATTGCCGAGCTCTTTTATCTTAGGCATATCCTTAATGCCAACCGCGCATTTAATCTCATCAGCGCCCGCTTTAATTGCCATAAGAGCCGAAGCAGTTGCCATTCCGTTAGCGTTTTTAGAAGCAACACCGAGCGATACATTATTAAGTGCAGGAATAGCCTCTTTAGTATTCTTTATAAACTCTGCAAATTCATCAGGAAGTATTGCGCCCTCATCATCACAAAGGGTTACGGTTTTAACGCCGGCTGAAACTGCTTCTCCGATAATCTGCTCTAAGAATGCGGTTTCTGCTCTTGTTGCATCCTCAGCAAAGAATTCAACATCTGAGAACTTCTGAGTTGCCAACGCAAACAAGGTTTTGGCAAGCTCTAATATTTTATCAGGCTTTTTATGGCACACATATTCCATTTTAACGGCAGATACAGGAATGCTGATTTTAACCCTTGCATTTTTAGCCGAAGAAAGTGCCGCAGCAGCAGTTTCTATTCCCTGCTCACTCATTCCTGCAGAAACAGAAATTGTGCTGTTTTTAAGGAACGCAGCAATTGTGCGAACAAGCAAGGAATCGGTTGTAATATTAACGATTTCGGGTAGGTCAATAACACTTACACCCAGTCTATCCAGTTGTCTTGCAGTTTCAATCTTTTCCTTGAAGGATAGCGACTCTGCTCTGTTTGCAAGGGTCATATCAATTACCTTAATCTGTTTCATTTTGTAACACCTCTTTTAAAATTAAAACAAAAAGTCCCTGAAGCTAATATAGCTTCAGGGACGAATAATTAACTCGCGGTACCACCCTGATTATTGCAAATGCAATCTCTCAAATAAGCTCAAACAAGCTTTTTGCCATGATAACGGGACATGCCGTAGCCTCTTACTTTAATTCTGAAGCTCTGCTCCGGAATGAGACTTTACCAAACATTACATACCGTTTCACAGCAACAACGGCTCTCTGAAATGCAATTAGTTAGGCAAATAATTCCTTCAACGCATTTAATTTTGTTTCGTGTATTATATCAAACAAAAAACCGTTTGTCAACTATAATTTTAATTTGATTTAGAGTGAATAGGTCCAACCAAAAGTATCTTCAATCTTACCCCATTGAATACCGGTAAGAGTATCGTAAAGATGCTGAGTAAGCTCGCCTATCTTGCCGCCGTTAACAGCATATTTCTTGCCGTTATAGCAAAGCTCTCCGATAGGAGAAACAACTGCGGCTGTTCCGCAGCCCCAGGCTTCTTCGAGAGTGCCGTTTTCCATAGCTTCAACGAGCTCATCAATGCTGATAAGGCGCTCAGAAGCCGGAATACCCTCTTTTTTGAGAAGCTCTAAGATGGATTTTCTTGTTATACCGGGTAAAATTGAGCCTGCAAGCATAGGTGTTACAACCTCACCGTTGATTTTGAACATAACGTTCATAGCGCCGACTTCTTCAATATACTTTCTCTGAACGCCATCAAGCCAAAGCACCTGAGAATATCCCATCTGCTCTGCTCTTTCGCCTGCACGGTTACTTGCGGCATAGTTACCACCGCATTTTGCCTCACCTGTTCCGCCGCGAACTGCACGGACATCCTCAGACTCAATCATAATCTTAACGGGGTTAATA